>NZ_JARAMO010000008.1:0-31789 GCF_028807275.1 Mameliella sp. AT18 | reverse complement strand
GTCATCGCCTCGACCTGGTCGTGGGTGACGTAGATCATCGTCGTGTCCAGCTTCTTGTGCAGTTCGCTGATTTCCATCCGCATCCCCACGCGCAGGGCAGCGTCGAGGTTGGACAGCGGCTCGTCGAAGAGGAAGGCCGCCGGTTCCCGCACGATGGCCCGCCCGATGGCCACGCGCTGGCGCTGACCACCGGACAGCTGGCCCGGACGCCGGTCCAGGTAGTCGGTCAGGTTCAGGGCCTTCGCGGCAGAGGCGATGCGGCGCTCCTGCTCGGCCTTGTCCATGCCCGCCATCTTCATCGGAAAGGCGATGTTCTTGCGCACCGACATGTGCGGGTAGAGCGCATAGGACTGGAACACCATCGCCAGGCTGCGCTTGGCCGGCGGCAGCGCCGTGGCGTCCTTGCCGTCGATCTCGATCACGCCGTCGGTGGTGTCCTCCAGCCCGGCGATCAACCGCAGCAATGTGGACTTGCCGCAGCCCGAGGGGCCGACGAAGACGGTGAACTCTCCGTCCTCGATGGTCAGGTCCAAGGGCGGGATCACGGTCACGTCGCCAAAGGACTTCTTGACCTGCTTGAGTTGAATACGTCCCACGGGTCTCTCCCCCTTATTTCACCGCGCCGAAGGTCAGGCCGCGGACGAGTTGTTTCTGGCTGAACCAGCCCATGATCAGGATCGGCGCGATGGCCATGACCGACGCCGCCGAAAGTTTCGCGTAGAACAGCCCTTCGGGGCTGGAATAGCTGGCGATGAACGCGGTCAGCGGGGCCGCCTTGGCGGCGGTCAGGTTGAGGGTCCAGAAGGCCTCGTTCCACGCCAGGATGATGTTGAGCAGGATGGTGGAGGCGATGCCCGGCACCGCCATCGGGGTCAGCACGTAGAGGATTTCCTCGCGCAGGCTGGCGCCGTCCATCCGCGCCGCTTCCAGGATTTCTCCGGGAATTTCGCGGAAGTAGGTGTAAAGCATCCAGACGATGATCGGCAGGTTGATGAGCATCAGCACGATGACCAGCCCGATCCGCGAGTCCAGCCAGCCCAGCTTGATGAAGAGCAGGTAGATCGGGTACAGCACGCCGACCGCGGGCAGCATCTTGGTGGACAGCATCCACAGCAGGATGTCCTTGGTCCGGCGGGACGGTACGAAGGCCATCGACCAGGCGGCGGGAATGGCGATGATCGTGCCGAGGATCGTGGACCCACCGGCGATGATCACCGAGTTCCACAGGAAGCGCATGTAGTCCGACCGTTCCTGCACCACCGCGTAGTTTTCCAGCGTCCAGTCGAAGAACAGGAAGACCGGCGGATCGCTGATGGCCTGGGCCTCTGTCTTGAAGCTGGTCAGGATGGTCCAGAGGATCGGAAAGAAGATCAGCAGACCGACGGCCCAGGCCAGCGTGGTGTTGATCGCCTTGCGTTGTGTCGTGACGGCGCGTGCCATGTTCAGAGCCTCCCGTTCCGGGCTTGCCCCGGAACCTCTGCGGTTGGGATGGGGCCCCGGGTCAAGCCCGGGGCGCGGCGGAGATGAAGGTCAGGCATCGAGGTTCTTCCCGACGATGCGCATCAGGAACAGCGCGACGATATTGGCCAGGATGATCGCATAGACCCCGCCCGCGGACCCCAGTCCGACGTTCTGGCTTTCCAGAACGCGCTGGAAGATCAGGTAGGTCAGCGTCTTGGTCCCGAACGAACCCTGGGTGGTGACGAAGATCTCGGCAAAGATCGACAGCAGGAAGATCGTCTGGATCAGGATCACCACGGTGATGGCCCGGCTCAGGTGCGGCAGGATGATGTGGAAGAAACGTGCCAGCGGCGGGGCGCCGTCCATCTCGGCGGCTTCCAGTTGCTCGCTGTCCAGCGACTGGATCGCCGTCAGCAGGATCAACGTCGCAAAAGGCAGCCATTGCCAGCTGACGATCATGATCAGCGACTGCATCGAGGCCTCTGACAGCCAGGAAATCGGCTCGGCCCCGAAGAACTTCCACAGATGCGCGAAGAGGCCGTTCACCGGGTCCATGAACATGTTCTTCCAGACCAGCGCCGACACGGTGGGCATCACGAAGAAGGGCGCGATGACAAGGATGCGCACCACCCCCTGCCCCCACATCGGCTGATCCAGGAGGATCGCCAGCAGCACGCCCAGAACCACCGTCACGACCAGCACGCCGCCGACGATCAGCAACGTCGTCATCACGCTGGGCCAGAAGGCACTGGAGGTCACGAAACGGACGTAGTTGTCGAAGCCTGCCCACCCCAGGTCCCCGCCGCGCAGCGGCAGGTACTTGCGGAAGGAAAACCAGAGGGTCATGGACAGCGGAACAAGCATCCAGACCAGAAGCAGGAAAACCGCGGGGGCCATCATAAGACGGGCTGCGGATCGCGAATGCTGGGTCGCCATGACGCGTCTCCTCCCTTGGCGGCTGCGGGGCCGCCGTGTTCATGTCTGTTGGAAATTCAGGAACCGGAGGGCGGTTGCCCCCGCCCTCCGGCCTGGGAGGAGGCCTCAGTATCCTGCGGCTTCCATTGCGTCGACGACCAGCGCCTGCGCCTTGGCAAGGGCCTGCTGCGCGGTCTGCTGCCCGGCCAGCGCGGCCGAGAATTCCTGGCCCACATCGGTGGCAAAGCCCGCGAATTCCGGGATCGCCACGAACTGCACACCGACATAGGGAACCGGGTCGACGGTCGGATTCAGCGGGTCAGCCGAGTTGATCGACTTCAGCGTCATTTCGGCAAAAGGCGCCTCGGACAGGTAGGTCTCGTTCTGATAGAGCGAGGTGCGCGCACCCGGCGGCACGTTGGCCCAGCCTTCGTTCGCCGCGACCAGCTCGATATAGGCCTTCGAGGTCGCCCACTCGATGAACTCCTTGGCGGCGTCCTCTTTCTGGGTGCCCGCCGGGATGCCCAGCGCCCAGGCCCAGAGCCAGTTGCCGCGCTTGCCCTTGCCGGTGTCCGGCGCCAGCGCGAAACCGACCTTGTCGGCCACGGTGGAATCGTTGGGGTTGGTCACGAAAGAGGCCGCCACGGTGGCGTCGATCCACATGCCGCACTTGCCCTGCTGGAACAGCGACAGGTTCTCGTTAAACCCGTTGGTCGAGGCGCCCGGAGGGCCCGCGTCATTCATCAGGTCCAGATAAAAGGTCAGCGTCTCTTCCCAGGCGGCACTGTCGAACTGCGGGGTCCAGTTCTCGTCGAACCAGCGCGCACCAAAGGAGTTGGCGGTGGCCGTCAGGAAGGCCATGTTCTCGCCCCAGCCGGCCTTGCCGCGCAGGCAGATACCGTAGATCTCGTTTTCCCTGTCGGTGATCTTCCGGGCCGCCTCGGCGACGAAATCCCAAGTCGGCGCCTCGGGCATTTCCAGCCCTGCGGCCTCGAACAGGTCTGTCCGGTACATGATCATCGAGCTTTCGCCGTAGAACGGCGCCGCATAAAGCGTGCCGTCATGGCTCAGGCCGCCGCGCATCGCCGGCAGGATGTCGTCGGCGTCGTAGTCCGCCGACAGGTCGTCCAGCGGCACCAGCCAGCCGTTGGCGGCCCAGATCGGCGTTTCGTACATGCCGATGGTCATGATGTCGAAGGCACCGCCCTTGGTGGTGATGTCGGTGGTCACGCGCTGCCGCAGCACGTTCTCCTCCAGCGTGACCCAGTTCACCTCGTGGCCGGTCTTGGCGGTAAAGTCGTCGGTCAGCTTCTGCATCCGGATCATGTCGCCGTTGTTCACCGTGGCGATGGTCAGGACCTCGGCGGAAAGCGCGCTCGCACCCACCGACACAAGTGCAGAAGCCGCAAAGAATGCGCCTTTCAAAGTCATCCAATTTCCTCCCTTGGAGTGCTCGTTGCACAGTCAGAGACTGCGCAAGACCGCCAGGCGAGTCAATCAAAAACTTTACGGGAGTAAAATTTAAAATTGCCGCGACGCAGAAAATTCTAGGCTGACTGCCGCATCACCAATTTTCCTTCGAAAAAGATTTCATCGCGGTTTTCAGCACGTTCCCCGCTTTCGACAAGGCTGAACAGGCGCTCGACACTGCGTTCTGCGATTGCAGTGTAGTCCTGCGAAACCGTGGTCAGCGGCGGGCAGGTATAGCGCGAGAACGGGTGGTCGTCATGCCCGGCAACCCGCAGGGCGGCGCCGGCGCCCAGCCCGACTCGCAGCCCTTTCTGATAGGCTGCCGCCAGGAAACCGATGGCCAGGCGGTCGTTCGAACACAGGATCGTGTCGGTCGGCAGGCTGTGCTCTTCGATGACTTTCGTGCCGCCTTCCAGCCCGATCTTCTCGAAGTCCCAGCCGCCCCCTTCGGCCTGCAACAGGTGAACGGGATGGCCCATGCGCTCCATCGCTTCGCAATAGGCGTTGCGGCGGCGATAGGCGTTCGGGTTGGTCGGCGTGCGCATTTCGAAAAACGCAGGGGGTTGGCCCGTGCGACAGAGGTATTCGCAGATCAGCTTGGTGGCCTGGATGTTGTCATGCCCCACAAACGCCTCACCCATCCCACTGATATGACTGTCAAAAAGAACCGAAGGCACGGCCTTGCAGAACCTCTCGACAGCCGCCTTGTCCGAGGCCCGCCCAAGCGGCGCCAGCAAGGCGCCTGCGGGTTTGATCGCGCGCAGGCTCTCGAAGTTGTCATTCTCCTGCGCGGTGGACCCGTGCGAGCTGAGAAGGATCGGATGATAGCCTGCCGCGATCACCAGCATTTCCAGGTTCCGCGCGATCTCGGCAAAGAAGGGGTCGGCAAGATAGGGCACCACGATGCCGATGTTCTTGGTCAGCTTGCGGTTCTGGTTGATGGCAAAGATGTTGGGGCGATAGTCGTATTGTTCCAACGCGCTTTCGATCCGCGCGCGGGTCGATTTGCGCACGCTGTCAGGATCGTTGAAATACTTGGACACGGTCGGACGCGAGATCCCGCTGACCTCGGCGAACTCCTCCATGTTCCGGATCTTCCGGCCGGTCATGAACCCTGTCTCCCCCTCCGGCATCGGACGCCACGCCCGCCACACCCGCAGATAAACTTTACGCGCGCAATATTAACAAGCTGGGTGCCGCGCCCGCATTCGTCAAGATTAAGTTGGACGCGCGTCAAATCACAAGCCCCGGTCCGGAGGTTTTCGGGATTGGTCGCGAGAGGGCCGCGCCTATTGCCAGTCGCGCTCGACCACTTCGACACCGTCCCCCACCGTGTCCGGCGGGTGCAGGATCACCCGGTCGCCCGCCTTGACGCCCGCCAGAACCTCGGCGCTGCGCCCGTCGCGGCGGCCGATCTCGATCGAGATCTCATGCGCGGTGCCATCGGCCAGGACATAGGTGAACCATTGCCCTTCACGCCGAAAGATCGCCGACAGGGGGATCAACAGCGCGTCCTCGGTCCGCCATTCCTCGATCCGGACAAAAACCGCAAAGGCTTGGCCCAACCCTGCACGCATCTCGGGCGGCGAGGTGAAATCCAGCACCGCATCCACGCGCTGTTCCTCGATCCCGAGGGCAGAGACCACAGTGCGCGCCGCCGGTTCGATCAGCCGCAATTCCGCCGCCAGCGTGCCCTCGCCGCCCCAGCGGTCCACTTCGACAGAGGCGCCGGGCGCAAGGCGGGTCGCCTGAGAGGACAAAAGATCGACAACGATTTCCAAATCGTCCGGATCGCCGATGCTGAGCAGCGGCGCACCGGCCATCACGGGGCGCGCGCTTTCCCCCTCGACCGAAAGGACAACGCCATCGGCGGGCGCCAGGATCGGCAGGCAACAATCGCCGTCGCCGGGCGCCTGCTCGGGTTCCGCCAGCACCGCCTGCGCGCTTTCCAGCGCCGCCCGCGACATCGCCAGGCGCGCCTCGGCGCTCAGCTTGTCCGCCTCGGCCAGTTGCAGCTGCTGGGCTGCCGTCTCCAGCGCGGTCAACGAGGCGGTGCCCCGATCCGCCAAGGCCTTGGCCCGGTCGAACTGCGACTGGGCATAGGCGCGCTGCGCCTCTGTCCGGGCCACCTCGGCCTCGGCGAATTTCACGCTGGCCTCGGCCTCGTGCAGGGCCGCGACCGCCTGCGCCCGGCTGCGCGCATCCAGCAGCGTGGGCACGGCGGGCTGCACCTGCGCCACCACGGTCACCCCCTTGGCGACCGGATCGCCCACTGCAACCGGCAGGCGCAAGACCGTGCCCGCTATGGGTGAGGAGACCTCGTAGACCTCCCTGATCCGTGTCTTGCCATCCGCGTCCACCGTCACGCTCAGCGCGCCGCGCACCAATGGCGCGGTATCCACCGGGATCGGATCTGTGCGAAAGGCGGTGATCGCCAGCCCGCCCACCAGGGCGAGGCCGACAGCCGAAAGTCCTATGGTACGCAGGGACCACATGTCCTCACTCCCTCGTTTTCATGACGGCAATCAGGTCGAGACGCCCCAGCCGGCGCGCCACCAGCGCCACCGAGACCGCCGCGGCACCCAGCACGATCAGGCTGGCCCGGGCAAAGGTTGCCGGCTCCAGCACCAGCGGAATGGCGTAGAGATCGCTGGTGAAGCCTTCGGTCATCAGCCGTGCCACGCCATAGCCGATCACCCAGCCCACCGGCTGCGCCAGGACCGCCAGCAACAATACCTCGCCGGCCAGGATATAGGTGACCTCGCCCTTGCCAAAGCCCAGGATACGCAGGCAGGCCAGCTCTCGCGCCCGTTCCGACAGCTGCACCCGTGCGGCATTGTAGGCGACGCCGACCGTGATGATCATGCCAAGAATGCCGTAGACAGTGGTGGCGATCAGGATGTTCTGGCTCAACGTCTCCATAAAGCTGAGGCGGTTCTCGGTCATGTTGACCGTGCCCATCAGCCGGGGCACGTCCTTGATCCGCTCCTGAAAGGCCTCTGCCGCCTGTGGGTCGGCCAGCGTCACGTTGACATTGGATACGCGAGGGCTTTGCCGGAACATGGCGTTCAGCGTGTCATGGGCGAAATAGGCGCCCAGGCCAAAGAACTGGGTGACGATGCCGGTCACGGGCACCTCAAAGGTCTCTCGGCGACCGCTCTCGAAGCTGACGGTCAGGGTATCGCCCACCTCGACATGCAGCGCCGCGGCCAGCCGGTCCGACAACAGGATGCCAAAGGGATCTGGCGCGATCACCTGCCCGTTGCCATCCACAACCCGCGCCAGATCCGCCGCATTGGCCACGGTCGAGACCGGGACCTGCTTTTCGTAGGAGCCATAGATCAGGCGGGCGGCGTGGTACTGCTGCGGCTCCACCTGCAGGACCCCGGGCAGGCGCCTGACCTCTTCCAGCGCGGTTTCAGGCGCGTCCGGATCGAAGAGCAGCAGCATGTCTTGCCGGTTCGACTGGTAAAAGGCGGTATCGATGATCTCGTCCATCGCGTCGGGAAAGAAGTTCGACGCCACCAGCACGGAAACCGCCAGTGCCATGCCCAGCATGGTCATTCCGGCGCGCAGCGGCCAGCGCAGCAGGCTGCGCAGGATCATCCGTGTCGGCTGTCCCAACCGCAGCAGATCCGCCAACCGGTCAAGCGTGGACCCGTGGAAACTCGGCGGGGCCGGCGGGGCCATCGCCACCGCCGGCGCCAGCCGCGCCGCGCGCATGGCGCTGCTCAACGCCCCCGCGCTGGTCGCCGCCAGCCCCAGCATCGCCGAGAGCGCATAGATGCTGAGCGGCACGCCGAAAACGAGGAAGGGAAAGTCGAAATACTTGGCGTAGAGCTTTGACATGGCCTGCGCCAACCAGGACCCCACGCCCCAGCCGATACCGACCCCCAGGAAGGCGATCAGCGCGGCCAGCATCAGGTAGTGCAGCCCGATTTCCCAGTTGGTGTAGCCCACGGCCTTCATCAGGCCGATCTCGGACCGTTCCAGCTGCACGATCCGGCCCATGACCATGTTCACCAGAAAGACGGTGATCCCCAGGAAGACCGGCGGCAGCACCCAGGCCATCACCTCCAGCGACTGGATCTCGGCATCCAGAAAGGCGTTCGACTGCTGCGCATCGCGCCCCACCGGCGTCGCCGCGCCGTAAGGGTCCAGCAAGGCTTTGACCGCGTCCTTGACCGGCTCCAGCGGCGTGCGCGGCAGCACGGTCAAGGCCACCGTGTTGAAGGCGCCCGCCATGCCGAACCCCGCGTCCAGCACCTCGGCCTGCATCCACAGGATGCCGAATGTCTCGTTCTGCGGCATCAGGGCGCCGGGGCCGATGGTATAGACGAATTCGGGTGAAAGGGCCGTGCCGGTGATCGTCACCGCGCGCTTGCGTCCGTTCAGGTTGACATAGATCGTGTCGCCGGGAAGGAACCCGTTGGCCTCTGCAAAGGGTTCGTTCACCACCGCCTCGCCCGCGCCTTCGGGCCAGCGCCCCCGGCGCAGCAGCGGCACGTTCAACAATGGCTCGCCCAGTTCAGGGCGAGAGATCAGCAGCCCCGTCGCCGGTTTGGCACGCCCGGGAATATCCAGGATCGCGTAGGACCGGACCTGTGTTTCCACCTGCGCCACCCCCTCGATGTCGCGCAACTGCGAAATCAGGCTGTCAGGCGCCCGGCGGGCCGAGGCAAAGACATGGGCAAAGCGGTTGCTGTCGTAATAGGCGCTGCGGGTCTCGTTCAGGGCCCGGCTCATCCCCACCGACATGATGATGACCGCGATGCCCGCCGCCAGCACAAGGGCGATCGCCACGCCCTGCACCCAGAGCCGGCGAAAATCGCGAAACAGCTTGAGATCCATCGCGTGCATCGGATCACCAATGGATCTCTGTTGCGGCAAGGCGACTGTCGTTCTCCTCGATCCGGTCGATGCGCCCGTCCTGAAAGCGGATCACCCGATGCGCCATCAACCGGATGGCGGCATTGTGCGTGATGACCGCCGTGGTGGTGCCGAACTCATCGTTGATCCGCTGCAGGGTCGACAGGACCTGCGTGCCGGTGTGGCTGTCCAGCGCACCGGTGGGTTCATCGCACAACAACACGTCGGGCCGTTTGGCGATGGCCCGCGCGATGGCCACCCGCTGCTGTTCCCCGCCGGACATTTGCGCCGGGAAATGGTCCATCCGGTGGCTCAGGCCGACCAGTTCCAGCGCCTCGGCGGGTTTCATCGGGCGTTTTGCCACGTCGGTGACCAGTTGCACATTCTCCCGCGCATTGAGCGAGGGCACGAGGTTGTAGAACTGAAAGACAAAGCCGACATGGTCGCGCCGGTAGCGCGTCAACTGCCGGTCGCTGGCCTTGGTCAACTCTGTCTCGCGGAACCAGAAGCGCCCGCCGCTGGGCCGGTCCAGCCCGCCGAGGATGTTCAACAGCGTCGACTTGCCGGACCCGGACGGGCCCAGCAGCACGGTCAGCTCTGACCCGAACAATTCCAGGTCCACACCCGCCAGCGCATGCACCTGCACCTCGCCGGTGTCATATGTCTTGGTCAGCCCTTGGGTGCGAAACACCACCTCGCGGGTCCTGTCATCGAGTCGCGCCATGAGCCTCTCCGCGTTTCCCGCGCAAACTGCGCGGGAAGTGTCTCAGGCGTCATGATCCGTATCAAGGTCCGGCAAATAACCTTGCGGAATGTCTCGGGCTGCCTGCCGCAAGGGCGTTGTTACAGCAGCACAGCCTGCCCGGTCCGCGCGCTTTCCTGCGCCGCCAGCCCGATTCGCACGGCGGCCATGCCGTCGGCCAGCGTCACCTCTGGCGTGCCTTCGCCGCGGACCACGGCATTGAACCCCTCATGCTGGTAAAAGGTCGACCCGTTGTGATCGCCGGCCGCCAGCAACTCTGCCTCCACCGGAACCTCGATCACGCGCGGCCCCTTGGGAACGCGCGGAGAGACGATCACCTGCGGCACCGGCGCCTCGCCCAGGTGTGCGGGCCAGAACCGGCCAGGCCCTGGCACCAGCGCCTCGATCTTGCCGCTGGGACCAAGGGCGCAGATCTCTTCCTGGTAGCGCGATCCCTCGGCGAACATGCAAAGCTCCAGCATCGCCCGCGCGCCGCCCGCGAAATCCAGGATCACATAGCCGTTGTCCCAGATGTCCGGCGCGCGCCCGTCATAGGTTTCGTCCTTGTGGTTCACCGCCTGCCCGGCGCTGGCCATGACGCGCACCGGTTCGTCCCGCAGGATCAAGCGCATGAGATCGAAGAAATGACAGCATTTCTCGACCAGCGTGCCACCGCTGCGCGCGTTGAACCGGTTCCAGGCGCCGACCTTGGGCAGAAAGGGAAAACGGTGTTCGCGGATCGACAACATGGAAATCCCGCCCGTCGCCCCGATCACTTCCTGCCGCAACAATGCCACGGGCGGCATGTAGCGATATTCCATCGCCACCCAGACCGGCGCCGGATAGCTGCGCGCGAGTTCGGCCAGGAAAACCTCGTCTTCCGGCGTGGTATAAAGCGGCTTTTCGCACAGCACGGGCAGCGGACGGGTCGCCGCGATCTGGCGCAGCTGCGGTACGTGGCAATCGTTCGGACTGACCACCACCAACGCGTCCAGCCCCTCGACCGCCAGCAGATCGTCCAGCGTGGTGCAGACCTGCGCGCCGCCCGCCAGCTCTGCCGCGCTCTGCGCCAGGTCGGTGACCGGATCAAAGACCGCGACCACCCTGCCCTGCGGCAGAAGGTTGATGTTCTGGATATGCTCGCGGCCCATCATGCCGCAGCCGATCACGCCGTATCTGACCACGCTCATCCCCTGCCGATCCTGTTGATATAAGTGACGGTTTCCGCGTCGAACCAGGTCCGCGAGTATTCGACCGGCGTGCCTGCCTTGTCCCGGGCGATACGTTCGACATACCCCGCCGTATCGCCCACCTCCGGCGGAAACCGGGGGTCGCGCCACGCAGGCACCGGGGCAAAGCCGACCCGATCCTCTGCCGAGAGGATCACCAGCCCCAGCCGCTCGCGATAGAATAGGTAGAGCGATTCAAGCACGTCCTGCGCCGCGACATGCGCGGCCTGAGCCCCGTCCAGCCAGATCTCTTCCATCGCTGCCGGAACGCCGCCCAGGAACCGCAGGCGCCGGAACCGCCACCCCTCGGGCGAGGGACCGAAAACCGGCGCATCCGTCGGTTTCGTCAGCCGCTCCACCCCCAGCAGTTCCGCCGTGGGCAGCCCGCCGCCGGCCTTCAGTTCCAGCCGCAGCATGGAATAGATCGAGGCCACGCCGTCCCGTGCGCGGACGTAGTTGCCAGAGCCCTGCACCCGGTCCAGCAGCCCCTTGGTCGCCAGCGCCTCCAGCGCCTTTCGCAGGGTGCCCACGGCGATGCCCAGCTGTTCGGCCATCTCGCGTTCCGGCGGCAGTCGCGCCCCATCCGCCAGCCGTCCGGCCGCAATGTCACGGATCAGCATTTCGCTGATCTGGGCGTGCTTGGGCAACGCCGCCGAGCTTCTTCCCCGCGCCAAGTCGGCCTCCTCCCGCCGCGGTCCCGTTCCTGTCGCGGCAAAAATTAATACACTATTGATGCATGAATTTCCGAATGCTACGCAAGGGGAAATCGACGCCGAATCCGGCGCACTTCCGGGAGGCCCTGAAATGACCGTCGTGCCCGTCACATCCCGCGATCTCGATGCGTCCGAGGTCAGCTGGTTCTCGGCCCTCTGTTCGGATGACTACCGTTACCTGGGCGTGCCCGAAGGCGATCTGCGCTCTTCTTTCGAACATTGCCGCGACATCGTGCTGGAGGCGGAAAAGCAGGGCTTTCGCAACATCCTGGCGCCCTCCTCCTACCAGGTGGGTCAGGACACGCTGAGCTTTGTCGCGGGCATGGCGCCGCTGACAGACCGGATCAACATGCTGGCCGCCATCCGCTGTGGCGAGATGCATCCGATCATGCTGGCCCGCACCGTCGCCACGCTGGATCACATGATGAAGGGACGGCTGACGCTGAACGTGATCTCGTCGGACTTCCCCGGCGAAAAGGCCGACAGCGCCTATCGCTACCAGCGCTCGCGCGAGGTGGTGCAGATCCTGAAACAGGCCTGGACGCAGGACGAGATCAGTTTCAGCGGCGAGGTCTACGATTTCGCGGGCCTGACCACCGATCCTGCGAAACCCTACCAGACCGGCGGACCGCTGCTGTACTTCGGCGGGTATTCCCCTGCCGCGCTGGAGCTTTGCGGCGAACACTGCGACGTCTACCTGATGTGGCCGGAACCCAAGGACCAGCTGACCCAGCGCATGACCGACGTGAACGCCGTGGCCGAACGCTATGGCCGCACGCTGGATTACGGGTTGCGGGTGCACATGATCGTCCGCGACACAGAGGCCGAGGCGCGGGAATACGCCGAAAGCCTGGTGTCGAAACTGGACGACGAATACGGGCGCCTGATCCGCGACCGCGCGCATGACAGCGGATCCCTGGGCGTCTCTCACCAGTCCCGCGCCCGCGAACTGGCCGACCAGTTCGGCTATGTCGAGCCGCATCTCTGGACCGGGATCGGGCGCGCGCGCTCGGGCTGCGGCGCGGCGCTGGTGGGCTCTGCCGACCAGGTCCTGAGCCAGATCGAAGAGTACCGCAAGATGGGCATCCGCGCCTTCATCTTCTCCGGCTATCCGCACATTGACGAATGCCGCCATTTCGGCAAGCTGGTCATGCCGGAGCTGAAAACCTGTTCGCTGCCACATGCATACGGCCGCGTCCCCGACGAAACACCGGCAACGCCCCTTGGCGTGGGAGAGCGCAAGTAATGGACCGCGTAGATCTTCAAGAGGGGCTGAGCCTCAGCCGCATCGTCTATGGCATGTGGCGCCTGGGCGACGATGCCAACACCGCCCCCGACCACGTCCGCAACAAGATCGCCGCCTGCCTGGAGCAGGGCATAACAACCCTGGACCAAGCCGACATCTACGGCGGCTACATGGCCGAGGAAATCCTTGGGGCCGCGATGACGCCGGACCTGCGCAAACAGGTCGAGATCGTCACCAAATGCGATATCGTGGCCCCGGTGGGCCGCTACGCGGACGCGCGGGTGAAATACTATGACACCAGCCGCGCGCATATCATGGCCTCGGTCGATCATTCGCTCAGCCTCATGGGCCTCAATGAAATCGACCTGCTGCTGATCCACCGCCCCGATCCGCTGATGGATCACCGCGAAACCGGCGAGGTGCTGGATGAGCTGGTCGGCTCGGGCAAGGTCCGCGCCGTGGGTGTGTCGAACTTCAAGCTGCATGACTGGACCCTGCTGCAATCGGCGATGAAGACGCCGCTTGTGACCAATCAGATCGAACTGAGCCTGTCGGCGCACGAGGGCTTTACCAACGGCGACGTGGCCTTTCTGCAGGAACGGGGCATTCCGCCGATGGCCTGGTCGCCGCTGGGCGGTGGCGCGCTGATGACAGAGGACACGCACCTGACGCAGCTCATGGACCGCGTGGCCGACGATTTCCTGGCGGACCGGGCGGCGGTTGCGGTGGCCTGGCTGCTGGCGCACCCTTCGGGCATCCTGCCGGTCATGGGCACCAACACGATCGAGCGGATCAAGACGTTTTCCAAAGCCTTCGACATCGAGATGAGCCGCGAACTCTGGTTCGAGCTTTACACCGCCGCACTGGGCCACGAGGTGCCCTGATGGATGGGGACCTGAGCCATTCCATGCAGACATTCGACCCGGCCGAGGACAGCCCCGCCTTTCGCGAGGCGCTTGGCAGCTTTGCCACCGGCGTGACCGTGGTGACGGCGCAGGGGCCCGATGGCCCGGTAGGCATTACCGCCTCCAGCTTTGCCAGTGTTTCGCTGGACCCGCCGCTGGTGCTGTGGTCGCCGCAGAAATCCTCGCGCCGCTTTCCGCTGTTTCGCGATGCGCGCCACTACGCGATCCACGTGCTCGATGGCCACCAGCAAGAGATATGCCGGGCCTTCACGCGCGAAGCCAATGCCTTTCACACCTGCGACTGGGCCGAGGACGCAAACGGCGTGCCGCAGATCGCCGGATGCCTTGCCCGCTACGACTGTACGCAAGAGATCGCCCATGACGCGGGCGATCACCTCATCATCATTGGCCGCGTGACCAGCGCGGCTTTCCGGCCCGGCCTGCCCCTGCTGTTCCAGGGCGGCCGGTTCGTCAGCCTCAAGGGCTGAGACCACAGGGACCGGGGCGCCCAAGATCCCGGCCTGAAGAACAAGGGGCAAAAAGCCCCATCATAGGGAGGAGCGCCATGCCGGTGCTGCTGACACTGCTTTGGCCGCTGGAGCGGCTGAACTCCGGCCTGCTTGCCGTGGGCCGCGTCATCGCGGTGCTTGCGCTGGCGGTGATGGTCTGCCTGATCCTCGGCCAGATCTTCTGGCGCTACGTCCTGAATGACGCCCCAAACTGGACAGAAGAGGCCGCCCGCTTCGGGATGCTGTGGCTGGTGGGCCTGATGGCGCCGTTGGCCTACCGGCAGGGCGGTTTCGTCGCCATCGACATCGTCGAACGCGCCCTGCCCCGGATCGTCGCCGTGCTGCTGTCACTCTTGCTGCTGGGACTCTCGCTCTGGGTGCTGCTGATCGCCTGGGACAAGGGGCTGAACAACCACGTCGACAGCCTGTCCGGGCGCGGCTGTTCCTCGTCGCTGCGCTGGCCCTTCGGGATCGAAATCGGCAAGTGCAAAGCCAAGTTCGCGAACCAGTACCAGTATGCCGCGCTCTGGGTTGGGGTGAACCTGCTCATCCTCGTCAACGTCGAGCTGATCCTGCGGCAGGTCATTACGCTTCTGGGCGGCGGCGACCGGCTGAAACCGCTGCACCACGACACGATGGCGGGGGCGGACTGACATGCTGATCTGGTTCCTGCCCGTCTTCCTGGTGCTCATCCTGATCGGGCTGCCGGTGGTCTTTGCCCTGCTCGCCGCGCCCTTTGGCCTCTTGGTCATGGACGACCAGAGCCGCCAGCTCTCGGTCCTGTACCGCAACCTCTACAACGGGATGGATAGCTTTCCGCTGATGGCGCTGCCCTTCTTCATGCTGGCGGGCGAGATCATGAACCGCGGTGGCATCACCATCCGCCTGGTCGAGTTCAGCCAAGCCATCATGGGCCACCTGCGCGGCGGGCTGGCGCAGGTCAACATCCTCTCCTCGATCCTCTTTGCCGGGCTTTCCGGGTCGGCGGTGGCGGACACCTCGGCGCTGGGATCGACCCTGATACCGGCGATGGAAAAGAACGGCTATTCCCGCCGCTTCGCCGCCGCGATCACCGCTGCCAGTTCCGTCATCGGCCCTATCATCCCGCCCTCGGGGATCATGATCATCTATGCCTATGTCATGGGCGAAAGCGTGGCCGCATTGTTCCTTGCCGGCATCGTACCGGGCATCCTGGTGGGTGTCGGCCTGATGGTCATGGTTCGCCTCATGGCCGACCGCTATGACCTGCCCAAGGCCGAACGCATCGTGGTCAAGGGCCAGACGATCAGCACAACGGAATACTGGGTCAGCCTGATCCTCGTTCGGATCAATCTTGCGGGTCTGTTCTACGCCGTGGCGGCCGCGATCCCCGGCAATTCCGGCGGCTGGGCGGTCTACCTTGCCATGCTGGTTCCGGCGCATTTCCTGCTGATGTACTGGCGCCGGCAGGTCAGCCATGATTTCCGCATCGTCTGCAAGAAGGCCGTCGCGCCGCTGCAGACGCCGATCATCATCCTTGGCGGCATCCTTATCGGCGTCATGACCCCGACAGAGGCCAGCGCGGTCGCCGTGGCCTATGCGCTGGTGGTCAGCTTCCTGGTGCTGAGGTCCATGACGTTGAAGGACCTCTACGAGGTGCTGGCCCGCTCGGCCCTGTCTACCTCGGCCGTGCTTTTGCTGGTCGGCGCGGCGGTGGCCTTCAAGACCGTGGTCTCGCTCTCCCACGCGCCGCAGATCCTGACAGAGATCATCCTCGGCCTGTCGGAAAACCCGCTGATCCTGCTGTTTCTCATCAACATCCTGCTGTTCATCGTGGGTATGTTCCTGGACGCGGGCCCGGCGATCATCATCCTCGGCCCGATCCTGGGCCCTATCTTTGTCGAACTGGGCGTGCACCCGGTGCATTTCGCCATCATCATGAGCGTCAACCTGACCGTGGGCCTGGCCACACCGCCGATGGGACTGGTGCTTTTCGTGGCCTCGACAGTCAGCCGCGAGCGGGTGGAAACCATCGCCCGCGCCATTCTGCCCTTCCTCGCGGTGGAGATCCTGGTGATCTTCCTGATCACCTACGTGCCGCAGATCTCGATGACCGTTCCCTACCTGACCGATTTCATCCGCTGCCCGCCCGATACAGGCTACCTGGCCTGCATCAGTCCGGAGCCGCGATAACGACAGACACCAGCAAACGGGAGGAACCAAATGCTGAAACACCTATTCTCCGCGGCCGCCTTCGCCGCCGTCACCCTGACCGGGGGCACGGCCCTCGCCCAGGACCCGATCAAGCTGGTCGCCACCGCCAACTCGAACGAGGCGGATGAAGACTATGCCGGCCTGATCGTCTTCAAGGACTTCGTCGAGGCCGCGTCGAACGGCGCCATCGAGGTCGAAATCTACATGGGCACCCAGCTGTGCTCGACCGGGGCGGAATGCATCGAGGGCGTGGCCGAAGGCTCGATCGACATCTACATCTCGACCTCCGGCGGCGCTGCGGGGATCTTTCCCTATGTCCAGGTGCTGGACCTGCCCTACCTGATGGCCAACGACCGCGTGGCCGAACATGTCCTGTCGGGCGATTTCGTGCGCACCATGCGGGACATGGCGCTGGACGACAGCGACAACACCGTGCGCCTGATGACCATCGGCAACACCGGCGGCTGGCGCAACTTCGCCAATACCCAACGCCGGATCACCTCGCCCGCCGACATGGAGGGCCTGAAGATCCGGACCGTGGTCGCCGATCTGCCGCAGGAGCTGGTCAAGGCACTGGGGGCCGCGCCGACTCCGATCCCGTGGCCCGAGCTGTTCACCTCGTTCCAGACCGGGGTCGTGGACGGCTCCAAGAACGGCATCACCGACATCATGGGCATGAAGTTCCCCGATGCTGGCCTGCAGTACATCACGCTGGACGGGCACGCCTACATGGGCGCCCTTTGGTGGATGAACAACGAGAAGTTCCTGAACATGGACCCGGCGATGAAGCGCGTCGTGGTTGATGGATTCTATGCGTTGCAACAGGCGACCTTTGCCGCACCGAAACGCGGCGCCATCCAAGCTTATGCGGATTTCGTCGACGGCGGCGGTGACATCTACGTGCCCTCTCCCGAAGAAAAGGCCGCATTTGCCGAGGCCGCAAAGCCGGTGCAGGACTGGTTCCGCGAGAACGTCGACGGCGGAGAGAAGATCCTCGATGCGCTTATCGAAGCGGTCGAAAAGGCAGAGGCCGACCTTCAGGCCGCCTATGACGCCGATCTGAACTGATCTGGCATTTTCCTGAACACGGGCCGGGCAGGCAATGCCCGGCCCTTTTGATATTCCGGGACCGTGCGATCCGCTGTCCATTTCCGGGATATTCACCGCAGGGGCAGTAACCAGCTGTTAACATCTATTAAGGATATTTATTTGAAACCTAACAAGGGACGTTTCATGTTTTTCTATCTGTGGCTGAACCGCTTGTTCCCCAACAGCTTCACGGCAAAGGTCTTTTTCGTCGCCTTCATCGGCACCCATGTGCCGCTGATCGCGGCAGTCTTCTATGCGTTGGCACGCACCGGCGGGCTGGCGGCTCATCTGGATGTGCTGGGCCTCTTGCTGGCCGCAACACTGGTTGGATGCGGCGCTACGCTGGCTGGTCTCTGGGCCCTCCTCACTCCGACGCGGCGCATTCACGCCACCCTGACCGCCATCGAACGTGGAGAGGCACGCGCGCCCCTGCGCGAAGACATCCGGGACGAGATAGGGCTGTTGATGCGGGGCACCAACGCGATGGCCGCGAGCATCGAACGCCGTCAGGCACAGGACCAGGTCGCCATCCTGACCGATCCGCTTACAGGGGTTGCCAATCGACGTGGCTTTGACGCGCATGTTCCGGACACCGGCACCGGGGCCGTCGTCTTTATCGACTTGGACCATTTCAAGCGGATCAACGACACGCTGGGCCATGCCACCGGCGACGCGGTGCTGAAGGAAACCGCACGCGTGATCGCGGGCGAGGTACGCCAGCGCGACGTGCTGGCCCGTTTCGGCGGCGAAGAGTTCGTGATCTGGCTGCCCGAGGCAAATTCAGAGGATGCATGGCGGGTGGGCGAACGTGTCCGCGCGGTAATTTCCGAAACGCTGGATGCCGGCGGGCAACCGGTGACCGCCTCCGTCGGGCTTGCCGTCGGCGAAGGCCCCACAGCGATCAAGGCGCTGCTGGATCGGGCGGACGAGGCGCTGTATGCGGCCAAGGACGGTGGCCGCAACAAGGTGGCCGAAAGCATCGCAGGGCCTGCGGAAACCGGCGGTTTCACTTTCGCGCCCGCGCCTCTGCAACACGCGGCAGGCTAGGCCGAGGGTCAGACCTCGCGATCGGAACGGCCGACTGCACGGACCGGCACTAGGATGCCGCAGCCACCTGAAAGGCCGGACGCGCCCGCAAACGCGCAAGGTAGTCCGCAAAGGCCGCGCCTCCGTCGGGGAATTTCGCCACCTGCGCCCAGGTCCCGCAATGGCCAAGGATGATGTCCGGCACCAACGGCGACTCACCCATCAGGTAAGGCCCCTCGGCCTCTTCCATGATGCGTGTGATATTGCGGGCATATTCCGCCGCACAGGCCGGTTTGACCTCGGGGACGCGCTCTTCCTCGGGCAGGACGAAGGTGTGCTTTGACGCGGTCCAGAGCAGTGATTCCACCTCGTCCAGGATGCGGAAGGTCCAGGCATCCTGCTGCGCCCGCGCGATCGTACCGGCAGGATGGGTGATCCCGCCGTGCTTGTCCGCGAGATAGGTCAGGATCGCGGTGGAATCGCGCAACACGGCGTCCCCCTCGACCAGGACCGGGATCTTGCCCAACGGACTGACCTTGCGGATCTCCTCGGATTGGGGACCGGCGGGCACATGCGAATAGTCGAGGCCAAGTTCCTCCAGCAGCCAGAGAACCCGGAAGGCCCGACTGCGAACCGCCCCGTAGACCGTATACGTCATCTGTTTATCTCCCCTGTCTCGATCAGCGCCGGCCAAGATAGGCAAGCCGGACGAAGGCCCGTTCGACCAGCGCCATCTGCGGCGCCTTCTGACCGGCAGACCGCAGCGCAAGATCCGTGTCCATGAGCAGTTTCAGCGCCTCTTCCAGTCGCGCGGACGACCAGCTTTGTGCCTGGCGCAGCATCCGGTCGCGGCGCGGACCAAAGATCGGCGGACGCAGTTTTCCGATTCCCTGCGCCGGGCCGCCCGGTGCCGAGGCGATGGCGAACAGCGTCCGGAAATGTCGCATCCCCATGATCAGCAGCGTCACTGGCGCCACGCCCTGTGCCGTCAGCCGCTGCATGACCGGGGCAATGTCGCCGGTGCGCCCCTCAGCAAGGACATGAAAAATCTCGTCCATCTGTGCCTCGATCGAGGCGGGCGCATTCAGCGTGACCTCGTCCGGGGTCAGCGGCGCCTCGTCCCCGAACTTGTAGAGCGCGATCTTTTCAAGTGTCTGGCGGAAATCGCCCGGCGTCAGGTCGCGCGCAAGATGTTCCAGCGCTCCCATCGCCTCGCGGTCGATGTTCTTGAGACCGGCGCGGGCCAGTTCGGCCTCGATCTCTGCCCGCCCCATCGGATCGATGTAAAGGGCTGCCGCATAAGCGTTTTTGGCGCCTTCGAACAGCTTCCGCAAGGATGAGCGCGCCGTCAGTTGCCCGGCCGTCGCGATGATCTGCGCATCGCCTTCGCGCCAGTCGCCAAGCGCCGATTTCATTGCTGCGCTGATACCGTCAGCCGCCTCTTCGACCAGCACCGCACGGGGGCCGGGAAAGAAGCCCTGCGCCTTGACCGCATCCAGCAGTTGCGCCGGATCGCGGCGCAGATCGCTACCCACCAGCCGGGTCAGGCGCATTTCGGCCTCGCCCTCGGGGCCGACAATGGCGGCGACGACCTCCTGCCGTTTCATCGCCACGCGCATCACGTCCTCGCCATAGATCAGCAAGCCCGCAACGCCCGGATCGGGCTTGCGGAAAAACGCATTCGCATCGCGCGGCGAAAGCTTCATGAAGAGGTGATGTCCGAGAGCAGCAGGTCGTCGATCACCTGGTCCGCCAGCAGGAACATCAGGCGTTTCAGGGCGTCGGTTTCCGCCGCGCGGGTCGCCACGGTCGAGCCGGTGCTGGAATAGCCGGTAAAGGCATTGGTCCGGCCCTGCAGCAAGGTTCTGGCCGTTCCGGCCTGGACCAGCGTGTAAAAGACGCGACCGATCAGGCGATATCGTGTCGTTGTCCCGGCCGAGGTCGACCCCATGTCCTGTTCATCCGTCTGGATGCGGATATCCAGCCGGTAGGGGGCAGACGGACCCCCACGGCCCAATCGCTCTTCGAACCGGCTGTTGAAGTGATAACCCTTGTTGTCGTTCGGGTCCGGCAGCGCCACCGCGTTCAGCAGCGCCCCACCGCCCCCCTGCGGTCCGTAGACCGGGGTGAACCCGCAGGCGCCGAGGGCTGTCGCCCCCAGCAGGATCATTCGCCTGTCATACAACCACATTCACGATCCGCCCCGGCACCACGATCAGCTTTTTCGGCTGGCCCCCGTCGAGGGCCCTCACCACAGCTTCGTGTGCCAGCGCCAGCTTTTCAACCTCTTCCTTGGGCAGGTCCTTGGGCACCTCGATCTCGCCCCGGCGCTTGCCGTTGACCTGGATCGGCAGGGTCACCGTGTCCTCGACCAGCAGCGCCTCGTCCGCCTTGGGCCAGGGGGCGTCTGCGATCAGCCCCTCGCCGCCCAGCATCTGCCAGATTTCCTCTGACAGGTGCGGTGTCATGGGCGACATGAGCTGGGCCAGAGTTTTCGCGGCGAATGTCTTGGTCTCCTTACCGGCACGCGATTTCGACAGCGCGTTGGTAAAGGCATAGAGGCGCGCGATGGCCGCGTTGAAGCCAAAGCTTTCGACCCCCATCGTGACATCATGGATGCACTTGTGCGTCTCTTTCAGCAGAGCGGCATCCTCGGCGGTCTCGGGCGCCTCGTTGGCGGCGATCTCGGCGGCGATACGATAGACACGGCCAAGGTGCTTGTTGGCCGCCTCGGCCCCGCTGGCGGTCCATTCCACGTCCCGTTCGGGGGGCGAATCGGACAGCACGAACCAACGGGCCGTGTCGGCGCCGTAGGTGGCGATGATGTTCATCGGGTCCACCACGTTGCTCTTGGACTTCGACATCTTGGCCGACGGAATGATCTCGACCTCCGAGCCGTCCGCCAGATAGCCCTTGTCACCTTCCAGCCGCACGTCCTCGGGGTAGTGGTAGACCGGGCGGTCGTTTTCATCGCGGGTCTGGTAAATCGCGTGCGTGACCATGCCCTGCGTGAACAGCGCGTTGAAAGGCTCGGCGGCGCTCTCCGGCAGGTGGCCGGTCGCGATCATCGCGCGGGCGAAGAAGCGCGAGTAGAGCAGGTGCAGGATCGCGTGCTCGATGCCGCCGATGTACTGATCGACGTTCATCCAGTAGGCGGCTTCCTCCATGTCCGTCGGCGTGGTCGCGCGCGGAGCCGTGAAGCGTGCGTAGTACCAGGACGAATCGACGAAGGTGTCCATCGTGTCGGTTTCACGTTTCGCGGGCTTGCCGCAGGACGGGCAGGCACAGTCGCGCCACGTCGGGTGGCGGTCGAGCGGGTTACCCGGAATGTCAAAGCTGACATCGTCGGGCAATTCGATCGGAAGGTTTTCCTTTTTCTCGGGCACCACGCCGCAATCGTCGCAATGCACCACCGGAATCGGGCAGCCCCAGTAGCGTTGCCGCGAAAGGCCCCAGTCGCGCAGGCGGAATTTCTCGACCCCCTTGCCCAGGCCCTTGCCTTCCATGAAGTCGATGGTGGCCTCGATGGCGGTTTCGCCTGTCGCCTCGTCCAGACCCGAGAAGTGGTTGACCCATTTCACTTTTTCCGTCTTGGGCGGAACAAAGGCCTCGGTCTCGACCGGCTTGGGATCATCGAGCGCCACAAAAGTGTCGATCACCGGCAGATCGTACTTGCGGCAGAAATCAAGGTCGCGCTGATCATGTGCCGGGCAGGCAAAGATCGCGCCGGTGCCATAGTCCATCAGGATGAAATTCGCGACCCAGACCGGGATTTCCCAGCTGGGATCAAGCGGGTGCCTGACCGTCAGCCCGGTGTCGTAGCCCAGCTTTTCGGCCTTTTCCAACGCCTCGGCAGTGGTGCCGCCCTTGCGCATCTCGGCCACGGCGGCGGCCAGCTTCGGATCGTCCTTTTCCAGCGCCTTGACCAGCGGGTGATCCGGAGACACGCCAAGGAAGGACGCGCCCATCAGCGTGTCGGGGCGGGTGGTGTAAACCTCGAGGCTGTCGAACCCGTGGGTGGGCGTGCCCAGCTGCCACGAGAACTGCAGCCCGCGCGACTTGCCGATCCAGTTCTGCTGCATCAGCTTGACCTTGGCAGGCCATTCATCCAGCCCGTCGATGGCGTCCAGCAGCTCTCCGGCCATGTCGGAGATCTTGAAGAACCATTGCGTCAGCTCGCGCCGCTCGACCTCTGCGCCCGAGCGCCAGCCCTTGCCGTCGATCACCTGTTCGTTGGCCAGAACCGTCATGTCGACCGGGTCCCAGTTCACCACCGCGTTTTTGCGGTAGACGAAGCCCTTTTCGAGGAAATCGAGGAACAGCGCCTGCTGCTGGCCGTAGTATTCCGGATCGCAGGTGGCGAACATGCGCGACCAGTCGAGGCCGAAGCCAAGCGGCTTCATCTGGCCGACCATCGTGTCGATGTTGTCGTAGGTCCAGGTCTTGGGATGGCCGCCGGATTTCATCGCCGCGTTTTCCGCCGGCATCCCGAAGGCATCGAACCCCATGGGATGCAGGACGTTGTGTCCCGTCGACAGTTTGTACCGCGCGATCACATCGCCCATCGTATAGTTGCGGACGTGGCCGATATGGATGCGGCCCGAAGGATACGGGAACATCTCCAGCACGTAGTATTTCGGCTTGTCGCCGGTGCGGCGCGCCTTGAAGGTCTCGGCCTGATCCCAGGCCTCTTGCCATTTCGGCTCGATCGTAGCGGGGTCGTAACGCGACATGTGTCTCTCTCCGGCGGGCGGCTGTCGGGCCGCGTGATAGGGTGCTGAGCGGTCAAGGTCCAGTGCCAGCGCAAGATGGGGCGGACCGCGGTGCCCGGAACGCGAGTGATTCCCTTTTCCGCACCCGCCGACTAGGATGCCCCCGAAGGCTGCCCGCCAGAGGCCGCAAGAGGACGCGCAGATGAAGATTCTCCTGATTCACCAGAACTTTCCGGGCCAGTACAAGCACCTTGCCCCCGCGCTTGCCGCGCAGGGCCACCAGGTCGTTGCGCTGACCTGCAAGGTGAAGGAGGCACAGACCTGGCAGGGCGTCCGCATCATCCCCTACGAGATCAAGGGCGCCTCGACCAAGGGCATCCACCCCTGGCTGGCGGACTTCGAGACCAAGATCCTGCGCGGCACCTCCTGCTATCGGGGCGCATTGGGACTGAAGGAACAGGGATTCGAGCCGGACGTGATCTGCGCCCACCACGGTTGGGGCGAGAGCATGTTCCTCAAGGACGTCTGGCCCAAGGCGCGGCTGGGGCTCTACTGCGAGCTCTACCACCTGACCACGCATCCCTTCGTGGACTTCGATCCCGAATTTCCCAGCCAGAACCCGGCTGGGGACAAGCTGCGAATCCGGATGAAGAACCTCAACAACCGGCTGCACGAAGAGGTCATGGACGCCGGCATCTCTCCCACCCGCTTCCAGGCCGCGACGTTCCCGGATCACTGGCAGGACCGGCTGACCGTGGCGCATGACGGGATCGACACCAACCTGGTGCGCCCGAATCCGGGTGCACGGCTGGAGATCGAGAATGGCCCGACGCTGACCCGCGACGACGAGGTCATCACCTTCATCAACCGCAACCTCGAACCCTATCGCGGCTACCACGTCTTCATGCGCGCCCTGCCCGACCTGCTGAAGCGCCGCAAGAACGCGCATGTTGTGATGCTGGGCGGCGACAGCACCTCCTACGGGTCGAAACCGCCCCAGGGAAAGACCTGGAAACAGATCTTCATCGACGAGGTCCGTGGACGAATCCCCACGCCGCACTGGAACCGCGTGCATTTCCTGGGGCGCGTCCCCTACGACCGCTTCCTGGCGATGATGCAGGTCAGCCGCGTGCACGTTTACCTGACCTACCCCTTCGTCCTGTCGTGGTCGCTGCTGGAGGCGATGAGCGCCGAGGCCGCGATCGTGGCCAGCGACACCGCGCCGGTGCGCGAGGTCATGACCGAGGGGGAAACCGGCCTGATGGTGGATTTCTTCGACCGTGCCGCGCTGGTGGACCGGATCGACACCCTGCTGGACGACCCCGACACGCGAGCGCGCCTGGGGGCGAATGCGCGTGCGCTTGTGCGGGAACAGTACGACCTGCACAGCGTCTGCCTGCCCCGCCACCTGGACTGGGTGCGGCACCTTGGAGACCTGCCCGCGCGGCCGCCACGCGACTGAACGCCGAGCCCTCGGCCAACGCCGGAGAATTCCAAAGAAAAAGGCCGGCACCCGAGGGGCCGGCCCGATATTCGATGGCGGTCAGAGCATCAAGATCAGAGCCGGCTGTCCTGCCTGCGAAGCTGGCGGGCGCGGGTCAGGATCGCATCCTCGATCGCGCGCACGGTGGCCGGATCGACCGGACCGGACCGAGTGTGCAGCGCCAGGTTCAGCGACCGCGCGTCCAGCGCCGGATCGCTGATGAGAATCGTTGCCCGGTAGGCCCGACCACCGCCCGGCGGTGTGCCGTACCCCGTGGTGATGACGCCCGAGAAGGGATCGACCGTCTGCACCGGCAGGAAATCCAGCACATCCAGCGAGGCATTCCACAAGTACCGGTTCACCGCACCGACGCGGCCCGGATCCTCACGCTTCTTGAAGATGTCCCAGATCGTGCTGTCAGACCGCACTCGGCCCTTTTCCGCCTCGAGATCGCGAAAGATCTCTTCGGCGGGGGGCGTATCGACCCGCTGACGCGGTTGGCTGTTGCCCCTGAGGGATCCGCAACCGGACGTCGCCAGCATCACCGCGCACAGCGAGGAGCCGATAAGGATTCGCGACGTGGTCATGGCAGTCCCTCTTGCGTCAACAACACTGCCGCCCTCCATACAAGCGGTACGGACCTGCGGCAAGCACGGATCATGAGCGGGATTCTGCCCAACATTCTGCGCAAGACGCTGCAATAGCGCATAAAGATGGGGCTGGGTAAAAACCCTTGTGGCAATATCGCATCACTGGATTGCTTGTTGCCGAGTAGCTTTCCCGATGGCTTGCATTGCCGCCCCCCCAAAGCGCATAGAAACCCCATCAAGGCCGGGCAATCGGCTTGGTACGTGCCTTTGAACACATGAGGGAAACAATGAAAAAGATCCTGTTCGCGACCACCGCACTGGTTGCAACCGCAGGCGTCGCCGCGGCAGAAGTTGCCGTCACCGGCTTCGCTGAAATGGGTGTGGTCGACGGTGACCACCTGTCCACCGCCCAGTTCCACAGCGACATCGACGTCACCTTCACCCTGTCGGGCGAAGCTGACAACGGCCTGACCTTCGGCGCCACCATCGACCTGGACGAAGCAATCGACCCGAACTACTGCTCGAGCCCGACCGCAGGCGGCACCAGCACCGGTGGTCCGTGCGGCGAGTCCGACATGTCGGTCTTCATCGCATACGGCGGCGCACGCCTGACCATGGGCGACACCGACGGTGCGTTCGACTGGGCCCTGACCGAAGTGGGCATCGGCGGCGCGATCGCTGACGACCACACCACCCACGCCGGCTTCAACTTCAACAGCGGCCTGGACGGAACCTTTGACGGTCAAGTCGTTCGTTTCGACTATGCCTTCGACGCATTCTCGGTCGCCATCTCGACCGAAATCGACGACACCGGCACCTTTGACCCGGTTTGGGGCATCGGCTTCCGTTACTCCGGCGAGCTGGCCGGCCTGGACCTCGGCGTTGGCCTCGGCTACCAGACCGTTGACCTCGGCGCAGACGTCGACGTGGTTGGCCTGTCGGTCGACACCACCTTCGACAACGGCCTGCAGGCCATCGTGAACTACTCGCAGTGGGACATCGCCGGCACCGACGTTGACCACTGGGGCCTGGGCCTGGGCTACACCATGAACGCCCTGACCCTGTCGGCAAACTACGGTGAGTACAGCTTCCCGGGTTCGGCCAAGGACAGCGGCTTCGGCCTCGCAGCCAACTACGACCTGGGTGGCGGTCTCGTCGTTCAGTTCGGCTACGGCTCGAGCGACGTCGGCCCGTCGGCGTTCGGCATCGGTGGCGGTCGCTTCGCTGGCATGCCGGCTGGCGACTACGACAGCTACTCGCTGGGTCTGGCAATGTCCTTCTAAGGACACCAGCCAACTGGCTTAGGGAAGAGCGGGCGCTTGCGTCCGCTCTTTTCTTTTGGTTGAACGACCTTCGTAGCGGACAAGAGAGCATGTGATGACGCCCCAGCAGATCAAGACGCAGTTTGGTCGCGCGCTTTCGCAAATCAGCAAGGGGCAACTCGACCCCGCAGAGGTCACTCTGAAGTCCCTTCTGCTGCCCACGAAAGGCGCACCGGAGGTGCATTTCCACCTGTCCCGCATCGCGGAGGCGCGGGGGGACACCAAGGGGCAGGTCCTTGAACTGGATCGGGCGCTTGCCAAGAAGCCCTACGAAAAGACGCTGCTCAAGTCCGCGATCGAGGCGTATTCGCGCCTGGAGGAATCGGACAAGGTCCTGGGCCTGTATGACCGCCTGATCTCGGCAGACCCGAAATCCAATCAACCGCGCGGTGAAAAAGCCGTCTACCTTCAGCATCTTGGCCGCTTTGACGAGGCGGAAAAGATCCTGCGCTCTCTCGTGAAGCGCGTCCCCCGAAACGGCGAAATCTACCGCGTGCTCGGCTCTGGCCGCAAGATGCCCAAGGGCGACCCGCTGCTGGAACAGATGCTGTCGCTCTGGAAGGATGACCAACTGCCCGAGATGTCGCGCATGCACCTGGGCTTCGCCCTAGCCAAGGCGATGGAGGATATCAGCGCGACCGAAAAGGTCTTTGTCTACCTCAACCGGGCGAATGCGTTGCAGCGCCAACAGGCCCCATACGACCCGGCGGAACGGGAGGCGGAATGGCGCGCCTACCTGGATGCCCAGGAAAGCGACGACTACACGACGCTGGGCCATGATCAGGCGCCCCGCGCGGTCTTTGTCACCGGGATGCCGCGTTCGGGGACAACCCTTGTCGAACAGATCATCGCCAGCCACAGCCAGGCCCATGCGGGCGGCGAAATGGGCCATGCCCTGAAACAGGCGGTGGCACAATTCGGACCGGCACAGAAGATGACACCGCTGGCCAAGCTGTCCGAGGCCAAGCTGTCCCACTGGGCCGAGGCCTACACGCGGCTGGTGCGCCGCGACACGGGGCAGACAGAGGGCGTCGTGACCGACAAGTCGATCCAGACGCACATGGTCTTTGGCCTGATCGCGCGCGGCTTGCCCGGCGCGCGGATCATCGTGGTGCATCGTGATCCGCGGGACACCGCGCTGTCGATCTACAAGAACCATTTCAAGCTGGGCACGCACCGCTATGCCACCGACCTGGCCGACATCGCCGATGCGATCAAGATGTTCCGCCGGTCTGTAGAGCATTGGAAGCAAAGGATTCCAGATCGAATCCACGAAGTGCGCTACGACGACCTGGTCTCTGATCCCGAGCCCAACGCGCGGGCTCTGGTGGATGCCGCCGGACTGGACTGGGAAGAGGCCTGCCTGAACTTCCACAACTCGAAATCCGGGGTGAAGACGCTGAGCCTGATGCAGGTCCGGCAGCCGATTCACGCCGGGCGGCGCGAGGCCTGGCGCAAGTACGAGCGCGAATTGGCGCCCTTCATCGAAGCCTGGGGAGACGAACCGTGGGATTGAGCGAGATACAGGACAGGATCGCCAAGGCCTGTACCGAGGCAGGGCGCGATACGAGCGAGGTCCAGCTGATCGCGGTTTCCAAGGTTCAGCCGCTGGACCGGGTCGAGGCCGTGCTGGAAGAGGGCCACCGCCTGTTCGGTGAGAACCGCGTGCAGGAGGCGGCGGGAAAATGGCCGGATTTCAAGGCCCGCTTCGGCGGAGTCTCGGTCCATCTGATCGGCCCCCTGCAGACCAACAAGGCACGTCAAGCCTTTGAATTGTTTGACGCGATTCATTCCGTGGACCGGCCCAAGCTGGCCCGCAC
The DNA here is from genome assembly GCF_028807275.1 of Mameliella sp. AT18. Lineage (NCBI taxonomy): Bacteria > Pseudomonadati > Pseudomonadota > Alphaproteobacteria > Rhodobacterales > Roseobacteraceae > Antarctobacter > Mameliella sp. AT18. Next base: position 3,495 of record NZ_JARAMO010000008.1, on the reverse strand, counting down.
GATCGCGCGCATCGCGCAGGAAGAGGGGCATTGCCCCGAGCTGTTCATCCAGGTGAACACCGGCGAAGAGGAGCAGAAGGCCGGGGTGCTGCCCGCCGATGCGGATGGGTTCATCGCGGACTGCCGCGAGATGGACTTGCCGCTGCGCGGGCTGATGTGCATTCCCCCGGTCGAAGAGACGCCAAGCCTGCATTTCTCGCTGCTGAGGAAGATCGCGGAACGCAACGGGCTGGACGGCTTGTCGATGGGGATGAGCAGCGATTTCGAACAGGCCATCGCGCTGGGAGCGACCCATGTGCGGGTCGGGTCGGCCATCTTCGGGGACCGGGTCAAGACCTGATACGGGGCACCGGCAGTTTGTACGTTTTGTACAAAACGTACGGGCTTTCCAGCATTTTGTACAAGCCGTCAGGGTCTTGTTAACCTGGGCCTTTTCGGGACTGCGCGCGCCATTGTTGTTTCCGGTCCGGAAACGAGTCACATGCGCCCGAAGTCGCGGCTAAGTCCAGATTGCACCCCGCATCGGTCCAGCCTACTCTGCGCCGCATGGCAATCCCGGTCGAGACCTTTCACCTGTCCCCCAGCGCGCAGGGCACGCTGCAGGCGCGCATTCAGCAAATGGTGGCCGAGGGCATCCTGGACGGACGGTTCCAACGGGGCGAAAAGCTGCCCTCAACCCGCAAGCTCGCCCGGCACCTGGGCGTCAGCCGGATCACGGTCACGCTGGCCTATACCGAGCTTCTGGCGAACGACTATCTCGCCTCGCGCGGGCGATCGGGGTATTTCGTCTCTGACAACGCGCCAGAGCCGCCGGATTTCGGCACGCCGCCGGACCGGACCGACAGGGTCGACTGGGACGAGGCACTGGCGCAGAGATTCGCCGACGGGCCGCCTCTGGGCATGGGCAAACCCGCCGACTGGACGCGCTACAAATATCCTTTCATCTACGGGCAGGCTGACCCGACGCTGTTCGATCACGCCAACTGGCGGTTGTGTGCGATGCAGGCGCTGGGGGCGCGGAACTTCGACGCGCTGACGCAGGACCAATTCGACGCGGACGACCCGCAACTGGTCAGTTTCATTGCGCGCCACACCCTGCCCCGCCGCGGCATCCTGGCCCGCCCGTCGGAAATCCTGATCACGCTGGGCGCGCAGAACGCGCTGTGGCTGGCGGCGCAGATCCTGGCCACCGGGCGCGACGTGGCGGTCGAGAACCCCTGTTACCCGGCGCTGCGGCAGATCCTGCGGCAGGCACGCAGCCGCTTGTCGCCGGTGCCGGTGGACGAGGAGGGGCTGCCGCCCGAGGCGGTGCCGCGCGGCACGCGGGTGATTTTCACCACGCCCAGCCACCAGTGCCCGACCTCGGCCACGCTGCCCCTGCCGCGCCGCAAGGCCCTGCTGGACCGGGCGGCGGAGCTGGGGGCACTGATCGTGGAGGATGACTACGAGTTCGAGATGTCCTACCTGACGCCCCCCAGCCCGGCTTTGAAAAGCCTCGACGAGGACGGGCGGGTGATTTACGTCGGCTCGTTTTCCAAGTCGCTCTTTCCGGGGCTGCGGCTGGGCTATCTCGTAGGGTCCGAGCCCTTTATCCGCGAGGCGCGGGCGCTGAGGGCCAGCGTTCTGCGCCATCCGCCCGGACATGTGCAGCGCACCGCCGCGCACTTTCTGAGCCTTGGCCACTACGATGCCCTAGTGCGGCGCATCGGCAAGGCGCTGGCGGCACGCCGGGCCGTCATGGAAGAGGCGGTTGCGCGGCATGGGTTGCGGGTGGCCGGGCGTGGCGCGCATGGCGGGTCAAGCCTGTGGATGGAGGCGCCCGAAGGTGTGGACAGCGGCAAACTGGCCGAACGGCTGCGTGCCGAAAGCGTGCTGATCGAACCCGGCGCGCATTTCTTCGCCGGCGACCGCGCGTCGCAACGGTTTTACCGGCTGGGCTACAGCTCGATCCCCTCGGAGCGGATCGGGGACGGGGTGAGCCGCATTGCCGGGATGCTGGACAGCGGGACCGGCCTTACCTGAACGGGTACATCCAGACGCGGTAGTCCTCGACCAGGACCTCGGCCCGCTTGCGCTGTTCGCGGGTCATGCGCGGGGTCAGTTCCTCCAGAGAGTCCGGCGCATCCACGTCGCCGCCGATGGCCGACAGCGCGTACCAGAGGTAGGCGCGCACCAGGTCCGGTGCGGGCAGGCCCTGCCCCAGTTCATAGTACCAGCCCAGGCCCGACTGGGCGCCCGGATGCCCCTTGAGCGAGGCGCGCAGATACCATTCAAAGGCCCGTTCGGGATCTTTTTCCACCCCGAGACCAAGCGCATACATGACGCCGATCAATTCTTCGGCATCGGCGTTGCCCGACCGGGCAAGAACGCGAAACTGGTCCATCGCGGCGGGAAAGTCGCCCGCCTCCATCAGGTCGCGCGCCTCTTCGAGGTCGGCGGCAAGAACGGGGTTTGAGAAGCCCAGCAAGCCTGCCAGAATGACCGCATGCGCGCCTTTCGCCCTGCCCTGCATGTGCTCTGCCTCCTCTGGCTTGCTGTCGCGGCCCGCGCCGAGCCGGTGTCGATGGAGGATTTCATCGACACGGACCCCGCGCAAGCCCGGCTGGGCCAGTTGCTGTTCTACGATCCCATCCTCAGCGGCAACCGCAACATTTCCTGCGGCACCTGCCACCATCACAGTCTGTCCAGCGGCGACGGGCTGAGCCTGGGGATCGGCGAGGGCGGCGAGGGGCTGGGGCCAAAGCGCAGTCCCGGCACCGGCGCTGACATGATCCGCAAGCGCATCCCCCGCAACGCACCGGCGTTGTGGAACCTTGGGCACAGGTCGGTGCGGGTGATGTTCCACGACGGGCAATTGGAAGTGTCGGACCAGTTCGGCAACGGGTTTGACAGCCCGGCCGAGGAATGGCTGCCGCAGGGGCTGGACAACATACTGGCCGCACAGGCGCTTTTCCCGCTGACGGCACAGTTCGAGATGGCGGGAAACGTGGGCGAGAACGCGGTGACGGGCGCCGTGCATGACCGGATCGACCTTGGCTGGCCGGTGCTGGCGAAACGCGTACGGACGATTCCCGAGTATGGCGCGCTGTTCGTCGAAGCCTTCGATCACATCGACCACCCCAGCGAGGTCACGATCGTCGAGATCGGCAATGCTCTGGGGGCGTTCATCGCCGCCGAGTGGATCAGCATCGACAGCCCCTGGGACGACTGGCTGCGCGACGGCAGGCCCCTGCCCGCCCCGGCCGAACGGGGGCGGCAGTTGTTCTTTGGCAAGGCCCGCTGCGGCACCTGTCATTCCGGGCCGCTGCTCACTGATCAGGGGTTCCACGCCCTTGGCCTGCCGGCCTTCGGGCCGGGGCGCACGCGGGTCTTCGATCCGATGCCGCGCGACGTGGGCCGGATGGGAGAGACCGACCTGTTGGAGGACGCTTATCGCTTTCGCACGCCGTCCCTGCGCAACGTGGCGCTGACCGCGCCCTATGGGCACAACGGCGC
>NZ_JARAMO010000101.1:0-1979 GCF_028807275.1 Mameliella sp. AT18 | reverse complement strand
AAACCGGACCAATCAGCGGGGGCGGGTCAGGCCCTGGAAAAGGACTCCTACGAGTGCCGGGTCTGTGGAAATTTTCTTGAAGAGTGGAACGCGTCAACTGTGCCGACTTTTCGATTGATCGCAAGGCCTAACGACGCTTGACCGAAAATCCAAGCATCAATCTGGAACTGCCGCATTAGCGGACGCATCAAGCCGATAGCCGGGGCCACACAGGGAGCCGGGAGAGTTATCGGAGGTGTCCGGTTGACTTTGTGACCGGCGATGCGCCTGATTTCGCGCCTGCGACTAACATCAACTGTCGGGTCGAACCGGGGGAGAGCCCGTGGATCGTGTCAAGTGCGGCGCGCCGTTCGGCATGGCCATCCGCCAGAGTCGGGTCGCCTTGCACCATGAGCTTCCGCAAACTGGCCAAGATCATTCCCGCACTGCAGCAACCGCGAAACGCCTGACGGAAAAATGCGCTCGCGCCATGTTAAGCCGTCGACATTCTTCGCTCGCGAGCGAGTGTCTTTCCAAGGTATCGGCCCGGAGCTGCCGTCCACCGCCGGTCTCCGCCGCCGCGGTGCAGTCCGTCAGAGCAGTCATTCGCTGCGAGTGCGATATAGAGCGCGCTGCCAATTTGTGGTCTGCGGACCTTTCTGCTGTCAGTCTTGTAGGATCTAATTTCCGCTGCGCGGACAATTCTAATGCAATCCGGCACCCGAAAGCGCTTCGGTCAGCGCATTCGCTTCTTTCCGTACGGGATAGGGGAACATGCGTCGCGCGTGAGCCAAGCTGTATCTTGGCGCGATGTTCCTAATCCGCGAAATCGTCTGCCTTGCGCCGTCGGTATCACCGACCTCCCACTGCGCTCGCACCATCTGAACACGTGCTGGAATAAAACGCGGTACGCGGTCCAGCACCGCTTGAAAGTGCCCTACGGCAACGTCTTGTTCCCCAAGCAGCAATTGGCAATGCCCCTTCGGGAATTCCCAACTGGGTGGCAGAAAGCTGTCTTTTGAAAACACGGCCTCCAGAAGTGGCCCGGCATCCTGAGGGCGTGCAAGACGATTCATAGTTTCTCCGTAGGCCAGGTAAGCTTCGGGGTTTTCGGGGTCTCGCGCGATGGCCGCGGCGAAGGCCGCGATGGTTTCCTCTGGCCGCCCGAGATATCCCAATACCCAGCCGAGCCGCGCATAGCCAAGGGCCGCCGTCTCATCCCTCCGGATGGCCTCACGGGCCAGAGCCTCTGCCGGCCCCAGCGTTTCGTCACTGCCAGGCAACCCGAATACATAGAGCGTGGTCCGGCAGTAGGCCTGTTGCGCATAGGCATTGGCGAAATCCGGGTCCAGTTCGGCCGCTTTCTCAAACTGCGAAAGTGCCTGGGCGAAAGCCTGAGGCTCATAGCGGAAATACGCGTAGCGGCCTTTCTGGTAGGCGTCATATGCGTTGGAATTGAGTGTGCCGCGCGGCTTTCTGGCGGCCAGCGATCGATCCGGAGCGATCACGGCAAGCAACCGGTCGGCGATCAGATCGTGACCCGCCAGAAGGCTGTCGCGTGTCAGATCAAAACGTTCCGACCAGATCTGGTTCTTTGTTTTTGCATCCAAAATGGCTGTAGATACGCGGATGCGCGATTTGATGTCACGCAAGTTGCCTTCGATGACATGGGTGACCCCGTAGATGTCTCCTGGTGCCTCAGCCCCGAGTGCCTTGGCCGTGTTGTAGGACAGGACAGTCAACGCATCGTGTCGCGACAGACTGTGGATCAGGTCTTCGGTCAGGCTGTCCGCAAGGTAGTCGGCCTCGGCGTTGTCACCAGTGGACCGAAAGACGCGGACGAACACAGTTGCCTTCGGACCGCGGCCACCTTCCCGGTCCGTGGAAATGGCATCTGCAACGAACCGGAAGCCACACCCGTGGATCGTCTTGATGATGCGATTGTCACGGTCGATGTCGCCAAGCGCGACCCTGGACCTGTCACGGATTTGTGCCGCTCC
>NZ_JARAMO010000100.1:0-1539 GCF_028807275.1 Mameliella sp. AT18 | reverse complement strand
AGATGACCGACACCCTGCAACAGATGAGGACGACATGAGCCCCCCAATGGATGAGAACAGCAAAATAACCGAAACGCGCTGGCACTGGGGCTGGAGCGTGAAGCCCCCGGATGTGACCGGCGCGCCAGCTTTGCGTATGGAACTCGGCCTTTCCCTTTTGTCCATGTCGATCCAAGGATTCGACGCCATGCCAGATGACATGATGATCGGGCTTAGGCTATCCGACAATTTCGATGGCGCACCAGAAGATTGGCCTGAATGCGTCGCGTGGATGCGCCGCTCTGGCCGCACGCTGGACGGCGTGACCCATGACGGGGCGCCCGGATGACCGCGCCACGCCCTCTCACACCGGACATGCTTGCCGAACGCTGGCAGTGTTCTGCAGAAACCGTGCGGATGATGGTCAAGCGGGGGGAGTTGCACGGCTTTCGAGTCGGGCGCATGATCCGAATCCCGTTGGCCGCGGTAGAGGAACACGAATGCCAGACATCAGCATCGGACGCCTGCGAGGCGGATTCTGCGTCTACTGGGACGACTCGGAGACCGGAAAACGGCGACGTTATCAGCTTGCGGCACGCACCAGAGCGCAAGCCGAAGCGGAAGGCCGGGACCGATACCTGAAAGAAACTGCCACGCCCGGCGGCATGACAGTGGCTGAGATCTGGGAAGCCTACCGCATCCACCTCGGGTCGAAGAAAACCGCCGAAACCATGAGCTATACCGGCAAGGCGATCCTGCCCGCGTTCGGCGCGCTGCGCCCCGATCAGATCACCGTCGAGGATTGCCGGACCTACCTGCGTGACCGCCTGGCCGCCGGCCGCAAGATCGGGTCCGCGCATACCGAGCTGGGGCACCTGCGCTCCGCGCTTCGCTGGGCGGCCAAGGTCCGCGTGATCGACCGCGCCCCCTACATCGAACTCCCCCCGAAACCGGACAGCAACGTCAGGCCCCTGACCGACGCTCAGATCCGCGCGCTGCTGGATGGCTGCGGCTCTCCCCATGTGCGGCTTGCGGTGATCCTTTTGCTGACGACTGGCGCGCGTGTCGGCGCCGTCCTCGACCTGGAATGGTCACGGATCGACTTCGACCGCGGCGTGATCGACCTGCGTCTGCCGGATGGCGTCACCAGGAAAGGGCGGGCTGTCGTGCCGATGAATCGCATGGCGCGCGCCGCACTGGAATCGGCCTACCCTGCCCGGCTGACCGACCATGTGGTTGAGTGGGCCGGGAAGCGCATCAAGTCCATCCGAACCGGCTATGCCGCAGCCCTGGAACGCGCGGGCCTGGGCGAGATCCACATCCACCAGATCAGACACACCGTCGCCGTCCGGATGCTAACCGCAGGTCGCCCAATTGAAGAGGTTTCTCAATACCTTGGGCATTCCAACATCGCGATCACGCACAAGACTTACGCGCGGTTCATGCCAGAACACCTTGCGGGCGCCGCCGAGGTCCTTGAGTTCATCGAACCGGCACGCACTTCGCAAAATCAGCGTAAGTAGTTGAAAACATGGTGGGTGATGAGAGACTCGAACTCCC
>NZ_JARAMO010000001.1:0-17858 GCF_028807275.1 Mameliella sp. AT18 | reverse complement strand
GGCGGCCAGTAGCGAGGACACCAAGCTGCGCATCAACCAACAGCGCGAAGAGACCGACCAAGTGGCCACCGCCATGAACCAGATGAGCGCCACCGTGCAGGAAGTGGCACAGAACGCCGAGCAGGCCTCGCTGGCCGCGAGCAACGCCGACCAGCAGGCACAACTGGGCGACCGAGTGGTGGCAGAGGCCATCGGCCGTATCGAACAACTGGCCGGGCAGATGGACCATTGCCTGGCGGCCATGCAACACCTGGCGGGCGAGAGCCAGCGCATTGGCAGCATCCTCGACGTGATCAAGTCGGTTTCCGAACAGACCAACCTGCTGGCCCTGAACGCGGGGGTCGAGGCCGCGCGCGCCGGCGAGAGCGGCAAGGGCTTTTCCGTGGTCGCCTCCGAGGTGCGGGGGCTGGCGCAGCGCGCCTCGGAATCCGCTAGCGAGATCAAGGAACTGGTGACGAACAGCAGCAAGCAGGTGGAAGACGGTGAAAAGCTGGTCCAGGAGACCAGCGAAACCCTGACCCATATCGTGCAAAGCGTGACCGAAGTGTCCGAGATGGTCTCTGGTATCGCGACCTCGGCCCGTGACCAGGCCAGCGGCGTGCAGGAAATCAATGTCGGCGTGGGTGAACTGGACAAGGTGACACAGCAGAACGCCGCGATGGTCAGCCAGACCAATGCCGCCAGCCAGCAACTGCGTGTCGAGGCCACGCGCCTGTCCGATGTCCTGGCGCGGTTCTCTGTCCGGGATCTGCCCGTTGCCGCGAACACCTGGGAAGAGCCGGCAGATGAGCCATACACGGTGGACAGCGGCGAGCCGGAGGCGCCTGTCCTGGAACAGGACCAAGACCCCGCGCCCTACGATGCGGACGATGCCTATGGTGACATGATCCCGGACACGGAAACCCTGGTGCATGGCAGCTGGGCTGCTGAAGACCTGGAGCCGTCACCCGTCGAAGTGGAGGTCGAGGAGATCGACAATTTCGAGCAACCCGCGCCGGAGCCGGCACCGGCCTACAAGAAGGCCGTTGGTGACGATGCCCTGTGGAAGGATTTCTGAGGGGGCTTAGCCCCCGATGCGTCCGCCCGCGTCCCCCACCTGGCCGCGATGCAGCAGCAGGTGATCGAGCAGGACGCAGGCCATCATCGCCTCTCCAACCGGGACGGCGCGGATGCCAACGCAGGGATCGTGCCGCCCCTTGGTGACGATCTCGGTCTCTTCGCCGCTCAGGGTGATGGTCTTGCGCGGGGTCAGGATGGACGAGGTCGGCTTGACCGCGAAACGCACGACGATTTCCTGTCCGGTCGAAATGCCGCCCAGGATGCCGCCGGCGTGGTTGGAGCTGTAGACCGGGCCGTTCTCACCCATGAAGATCTCGTCGGCATTCTGGCTGCCGGTCAGCGCCGCCGAGGCCATGCCCTCGCCGATCTCGACGCCCTTGACCGCGTTGATCGACATCATCGCGGCCGCAAGGTCAGTGTCGAGCTTGCCATAGACGGGGGCGCCCAGGCCGGCAGGCGCATTGCGGGCGACGACCTCGATCACCGCGCCCACGCTCTCGCCCGACTTGCGCAGCCCATCCAGGTAGTCGGCCCAGGTCTCGGCGGCCTGGGGGTCCGGGCACCAGAAGGGGTTGGCATCGATCTGGGCATCGTCGAAACGCGCCCGGTCGACGCCGTGGCTGCCCATCTGCACCATGTAGCCGCGGATCTCGGTCCCCGGCACCAGCGCCGTCAGCGCCGCGCGCGCGAGCCCGCCGGCGGCCACGCGGGCCGCAGTTTCCCGCGCAGAAGAGCGCCCGCCGCCGCGATAGTCGCGCAGCCCGTATTTCTGGAAATAGGTGATGTCGGCGTGGCCGGGGCGGAACTTCTGCGCGATCTCGGAATAATCCTTGGACCGCTGGTCGGTGTTCTCGATCATCAGCTGAACCGAGGTTCCGGTGGTCCGGCCCTCGAAGACGCCGGACAGGATGCGCACGGCATCCGGTTCGCGGCGTTGTGTCGTGAACTTGCTCTGCCCCGGTTTGCGCCTGTCCAGCCAGTGCTGCAGCTGCGCCTCGTCGATCTCGATCCCCGGCGGGCAGCCATCGACCGTGGCCCCCAGAGCCGGCCCGTGGCTTTCGCCCCAGGTGGTCACACGGAAGAGATGTCCGAATGTGTTCAGGCTCATGGCTGCGTCCCCTTCGTTTCCGCGCGGGATACGCAAGCCGGGGCACAATGCCAAGACTATTCGAGGCTGTCGCGCCGCCTCTGGGCCAAATCGCCCACGGCGTCCGTCGCCCGGTCCACGGCAATCACGATGAAGGTGGAGAGCCAGAGCGGCATTTCAAAGGCCGCGATCCAGCCGAAAATAAGATAGATGAGCCAGATAACCCCCAGCTCGAGACACAGAATGATCAAACGCGTTTCCCCAAGGGCGCCTCCTTTCTCCTGAATTTTCGGGATACGCATTCCTTACCATAATACACGGAAAATATCACGGTTTTTCTTGATGTTCCGTGACGTCGCGACTAGGGTCCGGCCTACCTCGGGGTGGCGGCGCATGAGCCGTCTGAGATTTCCGTGCCACGGATCAACCCGTTGAACCTGAACCGGTTAACACCGGCGGAGGGAAGGTATGGGCCCGATGACGGGACTCCAATCTTGCCCTTGCGCCGCAATATTGGAGGACTCTATGAAGTCACTTGCCTTCACTGTTGCCGCGGGATGTCTGAGCGCCGGCCTTGCCTTGGCCGAAACGCCTGTCCTGACGGTCTATGCGCCCGACTACTTCGTTTCCGAATGGGGGCCGGGGCCAAGGATCGAAGAGCTGTTCGAGGCGCGCTGCGACTGCGATCTGCAATTCAAGCCCGGCGACCTCTTGCCCCGTATCCTGCTGGAAGGCGACCGGACCGAGGCCGACGTCGTGATCGGCCTGAACACCGACGTGACGAAGAAGGCCCGGGACTCGGGCTTGTTCGCAGAACACGGCGTGGACCTGTCGCCGCTGACACTGCCGATCGACTGGACGGACGAGGTGTTCCTGCCGTTCAACTACGGGCACACTGCCTTTGTCTATGACAGCACCCGCGTGGATGCGCCGCCTGCCAGTTTCGACGCGCTGCTGGAGGCGCCAGACGACCTGCGGCTGGTGATCCAGGACCCGCGCACCTCGATCTCGGGGCTGGCGCTGGTGCTTTGGGTGCAATCGGTCTACGGCGACGAGGCGCAGGCCGCCTGGGAGAAACTGGCGCCCAAGATCGTCACCGTGACCAAGGGCTGGTCCGAATCCTACGGCCTCTTCACCGATGGCGAGGCGGACATGGTGCTGAGCTACACGACCTCGCCCGCCTATCACATCATCGCCGAAGAAGATGAGACGAAGAAGGCCGCGATCTTCCCCGAGGGGCATTATTTCATGGTCGAACTGGCCGCCCGGCTGGCCACCAGCGACCAACCCGAACTGGCCGGCGCCTTCATGGAGTTCATCTTGAGCGAGGACTTTCAGGGCATGATCGCCACGGGCAACTGGTCGATCCCGGCGGCGCTGGACAGCAACAAGTGGCCGGATGGCTTCCAGAAGCTCGACCTGCCGGAGAACGTGCTTTTCTATTCCGAGGATGAGGCGGCGGCCCTGCGTGGCGAGGCGATCGAGGCATGGCGCCGCGCGCTCTCGCAATAGCGGCGGCCCTGGCCCTGGCGGTCCTGACGCTGGGGCCGGTGGGCGTTGTTCTGGCCCGGGCCGGGGGCTTTGGCACCTTCGGCCCGGGGGATTGGCAGGCATTGCGGTTCACGCTCTGGCAGGCCTTCCTGTCGGCCACGTTCAGCGTTGTCCTGGCTGTGCCCGTGGCCAAGGCCCTGGCGCGCCGCCGCTTCGCCGGGCGCGGGGTCTTGGTGACGCTGTTGGGGGCGCCCTTCATCCTGCCGGTGATCGTGGCGGTCATGGGGTTGATCGCCGTTTTTGGCCAGGCGGGGCTGGTGAACAGGCTGTTGGGGGCGCTGGGCGGCCCGAACCTCGACATCTACGGGTTGCACGGGGTCGTGCTGGCGCATGTCTTTTTCAACCTGCCGCTGGCGGTCAGGATGCTGTTTTCCGCCTGGGCGGCGGTCCCGGCCGAGCATTTCCGGCTGTCGGCCTCCCTTGGCCTGTCGCCGCGGGCGCAATGGTGCGTGATTGACGCACCGCTGATCCTGCGGGTGCTGCCGGGGGCGTTTACGGTGATTTTCGTGATCTGCCTCACGAGCTTTGCGGTGGCGCTGACGCTGGGTGGCGGGCCACGGGCGACGACGGTGGAACTGGCGATCTACCAGGCGATGCGGTTCGATTTCGATCTTGGCCGCGCGGCGGCCCTGGCGGTGATGCAGCTGGTGCTGGCGCTGGCGGCTGGTCTGGTGGCGCTGCGCGTCGCGGGGCAGGCCGGATTTGGTGCCGGGCGTGATCGCATCCTGCCGCGCTGGGATGGGCAGGGTGGCCTGGCGCGTGGTTGGGATGGCATGTGGATCGTCGCGGCGGCGCTGTTCCTGCTGGTGCCACTGGCGGCGGTCGTCCTGCGCGGTCTACCGGGCCTTCTGCTGATCACGCCGGACACGCTGCGGGCAGCGGCGCATTCCCTGATCGTTGCGTTGGGGTCCACGGTGCTTTGCATGGCCTGGGCCTTGCCGCTGGCCACGCGGCGAGGCGAGTTGCTGGCCCTGCCCGCCATCGCGATTTCGCCGCTGGTTCTGGGGACGGGGCTGTTCCTTATCCTGCGCAACTTCGTCAATCCCTTCGACATGGCGTTGCCGGTCACGGGGTTGGTCAACGCGCTGATGGCGCTGCCCTTTGCCCTGCGCATCCTGCGGCCCGAGGCCGAGGCGGTCACGCGCGACTATGGGAGGCTGCGGGCCAGCCTGCGGATGACACCACTGGCCTGGCTGCGGCTGGTCTGGCTGCCCCGCTTGCGGCGCCCGATGGGCTTTGCCGCCGGGTTGACGGCTGCACTGGCGATGGGAGATCTGGGCGTGATCGCATTGTTTGCGGATCCGGACCGGGCGACCCTGCCGTTGCAGGTCTATCGCCTGATGGGATCCTACCAGATGGAGGCGGCGGCCGGTGCGGCGCTGCTGTTGTTGTGTACCAGCCTGGGGTTGTTCTGGCTGTTCGACAGAGGAGGACGCCTGGGTGCTGAAGCTTGAAGACCTGCAAGTGGCGATGGACAGCGGGACGCTGCGCGCGGACCTGGCGCTGGTGCCGGGACGCCGGGTGGCGCTTGTCGGGCCGTCCGGCGCCGGGAAATCCACCTTGCTGGACGCCATCGCCGGTTTCAGGGAGGTCGCGGGCGGTCGTGTCACCTGGCAGGGGCGCGACCTGACTCATGTGCCGCCGCAGGCGCGGCCCGTGTCGATCCTGTTCCAGGACAGCAACCTGTTCCCGCACCTGACGCTGGAGCGGAACCTGGGCCTTGCCCTGCATCCCGACGGGCGCCGCCCGGATGCGGAGGCGCGGGCGCGTATCGAGGGCGCATTGCGGCGCGTGGGGCTGGACGGCATGGCCGGGCGCAAGCCGGGCACCCTGTCCGGCGGCCAGCAGGGGCGCGCAGCCCTGGCCAGGGTTCTCTTGATGGCGCGTCCGATGATCCTGCTGGACGAACCCTTTGCCGCCCTGGGTCCAGCCCTGAAACGCGAGATGCTGGACCTTGTGCGCGAGGTTGCAGACAGCCTGGCGGCGTTGGTGGTCATGGTGACACACGATCCACGCGACGCAGAGGGGTTTGCCCATGAGGTCGTTCTGGTGGCCGAGGGCAAGGCGCAGGCGCCCGTGGCGGCGGATGCCTTCTTTGCCGATCCCCCGCGGGCCTTCCGCGACTATGTCGGCGTGGCAGGGTAGGCCCGGCCACCGCACCCGCCGAGACCAAAAGGAAAAGCCCCGCCGGATCGGCGGGGCTTTGTCTATTCTGCTTGGCCGGATCAGGCGGTCGGCTTGCGCTTGATCGGGGCCCAGAGGCGCTTGTTCACGAGATAAAGCAGCACCGAGAGCACCACCAGGAAGAACACCCCGACAAAGCCCGCCTGCTGGCGCTGCATCATCTTGGGTTCCGCGGTCCACATCAGGAAGGCCGCCACGTCGGCCGAGATGTGGTGCAGCGAGTTGCTGTGACCATCGTCGAACTCGGTGTCTTCGCCGTAGAGCGGCGGCGCCATCGAGATCCAGCCGCCCGGGAAAGCGTGGTTCTCATAGAGAGTCGCGCCTGCCTCGGTCTTTTCCTCGCCGGTGTAGCCGGTCAGGAGCGAGGCGATGTATTCCGCGCCGCCCATGCCCTTGAACATCTGGTTGATGCCCAGGCCGTAGGGGCCGTGGAACCCTGCGCGCGCCTTGGCCATCAGCGACAGGTCCGGTGCCCCGGCCGCAGTGTTGGCCGGGAAATGGTCGGTCGGCTTGGCCGTGCGGAAGTCGTCAAGCTCGGGGTCGAAGACCTCGAAGTTGGCGGCGTATGCGATGACCTGCTCTTCGCTGTAGCCCAGCTTTTCGAGGTCACGCAGCGGGACGTACTGCAGGCCGTGGCAGGCCGAGCAGATCTCGGTGTAGACCTTCAGGCCGCGCTGCAGCTGGTTCTGGTCCCAGGTGCCGAAAGGCCCCTCGAACGAGAACTTGAAGTCCTCGACATGGGCCTCGCCGCCGGCGGCATGAGCGCCACCGGCCAGACCGAAGGCCACGAGGGCCGCGAGGGTGAGTTTCTTGAACATCTCTTACGGTCCTTCTTGTCTTATTCCGCCGGGGTCGCAGCGCCTGCGCCCTTGGCCTCATCCTTCGGCGGGTAGTGCGCGTCGAAATCGGCCTCGATGGTGTCGGGCTGGGCCAGCGGCTTTTCGATGACACCCAGCAGCGGCAGGATCACCAGGAAGTAGGCGAACCAGTAGGCCGAGGCGATCAGCGAGAAGCTGGCGTAGGGTTCTTCGGCAGGCATGGCACCCAGCCACATCAGCGCGAAGAAGTCGATGACCAGCAGCCAGAACCACCACTTGAACATCGGGCGGTAACGGCCCGAACGCACCGACGAGGTGTCCAGCCAGGGCGCCAGCGCCATCACGATGATCGCGCCGAACATCGCCAGCACGCCAAAGAACTTGGCGTCGATGATGCCGCCGGTCACGAAGGAAGCCAGCTGCACCAGCCAGACGTCCGAAGTGAAGGCACGCAGGATCGCGTAGAAGGGCAGGAAGTACCATTCCGGGACGATGTGCGCGGGCGTCGCCAGCGGGTTCGCCTCGATGTAGTTGTCCGGGTGGCCCAGGTAGTTCGGCATGAAGCCGACGATGGCGAAGAAGATCGCCAGGATCACGGCCAGCGCCAGCAGGTCTTTGATCACGTAGTAGGGCCAGAACGGAACGGTGTCCTTCTCGGCTTCGGCCTTGGACCCGCGACGCACCTCGACACCCGTCGGGTTGTTGTTGCCGGTGGTGTGGAAGGCCCAGATGTGCAGCGCAACCAGGGCGGCGATGACCATCGGCAGCAGGTAGTGCAGCGAGAAGAAGCGGTTCAGCGTAGCGTTGTCCACCGCCGGTCCGCCCAGCAACCAGGTCTGGATCGGCTCACCGATGAAGGGAATGGCGCCGAAGAGGCCGGTGATGACCGTCGCACCCCAGAAGGACATCTGACCCCAGGGCAGAACGTAGCCCATGAAGGCTGTGCCCATCATGCAGAGGTAGATCAGCATGCCGATGATCCAGGTCACCTCGCGCGGGGCCTTGTACGAGCCGTAGTAGAGGCCGCGGAAGATGTGCGCGTAGACGGCGACAAAGAACAGCGAGGCGCCGTTCATGTGCAGGTAGCGGATGAAGTGACCGCCGTTCACGTTGCGCATGATGTGTTCGATCGAGGCAAAGGCCAGGTCGACATGCGGCGTGTAGTGCATCACCAGGACGACCCCGGTGGCAATCTGCAAAACGAGGCAGAACGTCAGGATGATCCCCCAGACCCACATCCAGTTCAGGTTCTTGGGGGTGGGGATCATGATCGTGTCATAGAGCAGGCCGACGATCGGAAGGCGGCTATGCAGCCACTTTTCGCCGCCGGTCTTCGGCTCGTAATGGTCGTGCGGGATTCCAGCCATGTCTTGTGCTCCTTAACCCAGCAGGATGGTGCTGTCGTCGACCCACTCGGCGGGCGGGACAGGCAGGTTTTCGGGGGCGGGACCTTTGCGGATGCGGCCCGCGAGGTCGTAGTGCGACCCGTGGCAGGGGCAGAACCAGCCGCCAAAGTCACCGGCGTTGCCCAGCGGCACGCAGCCCAGGTGGGTGCAGACACCCATCTGAACCAGCCAGGCCTGCGCGGGCTGACCCTCGGGCGAGGGCAGGGTGCGGTTGGCATCGGTGGCCGGTGCCGCCGAATCGGCGAGGTTGGCGTTGCGCGCATTGGTGTCGACCACGTTCTGGCCGGCGGCAAATGCCTCTTCCTGTTGCTGCGCCTCGGCGATCTCGTCCTCGGTCCGGTGACGGATGAAGACCGGCTTGCCCAGCCACTTGACCGTGAGCTGAGTGCCAGGCGCGACGCCCGAGACGTCGACCCGGATCGTGGACAGTGCACGCACGTCCGCCGAGGGGTTCATCTGGTTGACCATCGGCCAGACGGCAGCGCCGGTCGTGACGACCCCGGCGCCGGCGGCGGCGTAGTAGAGGAAATCCCTTCGGGTGCCTTCGTGGTCTTCTGCGTGGGACACGAGGTTCGCTCCATTGCTGTAGGGGCCGTCGGCCCGCGGTAAAACCCATGGTTTCCGGAGCCTCGAAAGACTCCGGACCCCGCTCAGGGTCGGTATCTAGCCGGGAGGCGGTAAGGGGTAAAGGATGCAAAAGGCTCACACTCCACGCTCGCGCGAATCTGTCGCGGTTGAAACCACCCTTCTGCAGTGATTATCTCGCCCGCGAGCAAAGTTAGGGGCAGCACGATGCGGCGACTGATTCTTTCCCTCGGCATTCTGATCGGTCTGGCGGCCCCGGCGGCGGCAGAGATGGAACTGTCGATCTACACCGGCTGGCAGACGCTGCCTCACAGCCGCATCTCGGGGGACCTGCCCAATGGTGGCGGCAGCTATGACCAGCTTGTCGGCTGGGAGGGCAAACCCTTTGTGATGCCTCCCTATTATGGCGCCCGCGCCACCTGGTGGCGGAGCGAGTCGCTGGGCTTTGGCGTGGAATATACACATACCAAGGCCTATGCCGACGACGGCACGCTCAAGGCGCTGGGCTTTTCCCAACTGGAATTCACCGACGGGCACAACGTGCTGACCGCGAACGTGATGCGGCGCTGGAAGAACCATTGGGGCCAGTTCACGCCCTATGTCGGGGGTGGTCTGGGCATCGCCTTTCCGCATGTGGATGCGGATCACGCCAGCGGATCGCGGACCTACGGGTTTCAGCTGACCGGCCCCGCGATGCGCCTGACGGCTGGCACCAGCTACCAGATCAACGACCGATTCTCTGTCTTCGGCGAGTATCAGTTCACCTATTCGGTGAACGAGGGCACATTCGAGAATGGCGGCACCTTCAAGACCGACATCAAGACCAATGCGCTGAACGTCGGGCTTTCGATGCACTTCTAAGTCAGCTGCCGGGTCGCAAGCCCGGCCTTTGGACATGCGTGAGGGCGGACCGGGGTCCGCCCTTTTTCATGTTCAGCCGCTGGGCGTGGTGGCGATCATGGCAGGGCGCTGGGAAAACTCGGCGTACCAGGCGGCCAGCGTATCGCGGCCGGTGCGCCAGGACCGGGCCTCGTGGCGGAAATCCAGGTAGCCAAGCGCGCAGCCGATCGCGATATGGCCCATGTCCATGCGGCCGTGCAGATGGCTCATCCAACGGGTGCCAAGCGCATCCAGCGCGCGGGACACCTTGGCCCATTGGCCTTCGATCCAGTCCATCGACACCTTTTCGGGCGGGCGAAAGCGTTCCTCGTAGACGATCAGGACGGCCGCCTCCATGATCGCATCGCCCGTTGCCTCCAGCGTCAGCGTGTCCCAGACCCGGCTGTCCGGATAGAGGCCCGCCTGCGCGCGGGCATCCAGGAACCGGCAGATCACCCGGCTGTCATAGAGCGTGGGGCCGTCCGAACGCATCAGGGCGGGGATCTTGCCCAGCGGGTTGGCCGAGATCAGCGCCGGATCGGGCGTGATGGGCGTGGTGGCGATGTCCGCCATCTCGACATCGTCCAGCTGCCCGGTTTCGTGAAGCGTGACCAGCACCTTGCGGACAAAGGGCGAGGCCGGCGATTGAAGTAGCTGCATGACGGGTATCCGGATGTGGTTGATCGTGTCGCGCACAGCAAAGCACTTGCGGGCGTGGGTGTCACGCCTTGGGGTGCGTCGCCGCGTAGACCTTCATCAGGTGCACCTCGTCAACGGCGGTATAGGCCTGGGTCGTCGACAGCGAGGCATGGCCCAGCAATTCCTGGATCGCGCGCAGGTCGCCGCCGGCAGCCAGCAGATGGGTGGCAAAGCTGTGGCGCATGGCGTGGGGCGTCGCGCTGGCGGGCAGGCCCAGCTGCATCCGCGCCTTTTCCGTGACCTTGGTGACGATGCGCGGGTTCAACGGCCCGCCCCGTGCACCCCGGAACAGTGCCTGGTCCGGTTCGACGGGATAGGGGCACAATGCCAGGTAGCTGTCGACGGCCTTGATCGCCACTGGCAGCACCGGAACCAACCGTTCCTTGCCGCCCTTTCCGAGGATTCGCAGGGTGCTGCCCAGCGGAAGGTCACGCCCCTTCAGCCCCAGCGCCTCGGAAATCCGCAGGCCGCAGCCATAGAGCAGCGTGACCACCGCGGCATCGCGGGCACCCTGCCAGCTGTCGGTGCTTTGCATCTCGACCGTGTCGATCATGGCGCGCGCGGCGTCTTCGGTCAGGGGGCGGGGCAGTTTCTTCTGGAACTTGGGGGCACGGGCCGACAGCACGGCGGTGGCTTCGAACCCTTCGCGACGGGCCAGCCAGCGGTAAAAGCTCTTGACCGCGGACAGCTTGCGCGCAACCGAGCGTGCGCCGACCTCACGCCGCCGCAGATGGGCCATCCAGGACCGCATGTCGGTGGTGGTGACAGCCGACAAGGGGGCCAGCCCCTGCGGTTCCGCGTGATGCGCCGTCAGGAAGGCGATGAAATCCAGCACATCCGCGCGGTAGGCGTTCAGCGTGTTTTCCGCCGCCCCGTCCAGCGCCTTGCATGCCTCCAGCCAGTTGGCCAGGGCGTCGCGCGCGGCGGGTGAGATGTCCAGGCTCATGCCGGGCCTCAGGCCAGCCATCTCCGCATCGCGCGTTCGAAGACGCCGCCGAAGAAGGACAAAAGGTCGGTGCCCTGTTGCGGTGTGAACTGGTGCGGGTCCTCGGACCCCATGACCAGCAGGCCGGGCAGGCGACCCGGGCCGAAATCCAGCCGCAGGCAGGCCTCGGAGCGGATCCATTCGGCGCGTTCGCCAAAGATCGCCTCATTGCCGCGCTGAAGCTGGCGCAGGACCACTTGGCGCAGCGGTGCTTCGCGGCCCTCGCCGACATAGGTTTCCACGAAACCCGGCTCCGCCACCGAAAGCACGTCGCCCAGGCGGCTGACCACCGGATCGTCGTCCTCCTGCGCGGTTTCCAGGACAAGGCGGATGTGATCGACGCGCAGGATCTGCGCGACCTCGCCGCCGAGGTCGTGGAGGAAAGGCTCAAACTCTACCGGGTCCAGCATGCGCAGGACGGCGCGGTGAATCTGGTTGGTTCCGGCAAGGTTTTCATAGGCCGCGGCAATGACGCTGCGGTGAGTGTCCTCGAGCCGGTCAAGCCGCGCCTCGAGCCGTTCCATCGCGATGCCGCGCAGGTCGATGATATTGCCGCCCATCGCACGTTCGTTCGCGGCGATCAGGGCCTGCATCAGGTCCTTGTCGTCGAGGATGATGTCGGGACGCGAGATGATCGAATCGCGGATGGATTCCTCGATACGCTGGGTGCTGCTCATGGGCCTATTGTCCTGCTCGTGCTGCGCTTGGGCGCTTGTTTTTTCGCGCGATTGGCACTGTGTCGCCCGTCGCGCCCTTTGCTGTCAAGGAAATCCGCCCGTCGCAAAACCTGTCTTTCCCTGATCGCGCGGGTTTGGCCACGCCCGCGATCCGTGCCAAACTCGGACCACAAGGAGGAGCGCCCATGCCCAAGATTTCCGTGACCTCTGACGCCCAGACCGTCATCACCACCTTCGAGACCAGCCCGGGCCAATGCCAGGACCTGCTGGATGCGCTGCAGGCCGCTTATGCCGAGTTCATCTCGAAACAGCCGGGGTTCATCGCCGCAGGCCTGCACGTCAACGACGCCCAGACCCGGATTGCCAACTACTCGCAATGGGAAAGCCGGGATGATTTCCTGGCCATGTTGCGGTCATCCGAGATGCGCGCGCGCAACAAGGAGTTGAACGCGCTCTGCCGCAGCTTCGAGCCGGTGCTCTACGAGGTGGCCGCCACCTATTGATCGACGGTCAGGCGGCGATGGCCCCGTCGAGACAGGCCGCGGTGAAACGATAACCCGACCCGCGTACTGTCTCGATGTCCACGGCGCCGTCCGAGGCTTCGAGGCAGGCGCGCAGGTTACAGACGTAAACGTCGAACACCCGCGGGTCCGGTTCATCCTCGAGCCCGTAGATATGGCCCAGCAGGGCCGCGCGGCTGACCAGCCGGCGCGGTCTCAACGCGATGTACTCCAGAAGTTCGTAAAGTTTCGGGCTCAGCTTGACCGGGCAATCCTGCAGGTAGGCCTTGCGGCGCAACAGGTCGACGGCAAGCGGGCCATAGCTCAGCATCGGTTGCGCAAGACCATGTGCGCGTCGCGCGATGGCAGAGAGGATCATGACCGCCTCCTCGGGCGGGGCGGATGCGTCCAGGACCGTGTCGGCCCCTGCTTCCAGCCAGCGGACGATCTGCCCGTGCGAAGCGTCCCGCGCCATCAGTGCAATGGGCAGGTCGGGATGGCTGCGGCGCAGGTGGGGCAGGGACAGGCCGGTGAGGGCCAGTTCCTCGGCGTCGAGGATCAGCAGGTCTGCCTCTGTCATCCGCAGGTAGTGTGGAATGTCTTCGGGCCGGTCCGTCCGGGTCAGCAACACCCCGGTGTTGGTCAGTTCCTTGGCAAGCGCAATGAGGGACCAACTGGTTTCGGCGATCAGGTAACGCACGTCGCAAACTCCTTGCCATACGAGACGGGCGGGCCACCCTCGGCTCCGCCAAACTTGGCACTCCGGTCCTGCCTGACCGTTCTGGCAACGGCAAAAGGACCTGTCTGCGGCGCGTTCTGACACCGGCTTATGGTTGTATGGGGGGATTGTGGTGGGATTATGACCGAGCGATGTCCGCCGTTTGGCACATGACCTGTATCAAGGAAATCGGTGCCCTGTGGTCCCATGTTTGGCGACACGGGAGGAGACACATCATGTACAAGAACATCCTGGTTCCCATCGCCTTCGACGAGGAAAGCGACACGCGGATCGGCGCGGCGACCTCGGTGGCCCGGCGGCTCGCGGCAGAGGGCGCGCGGATCACCTTTCTGCACGTGCTTGAACAGGTGCCGGGTTATGTCGCCAGCTACCTGCCCGCCGACTATGCCGCGCAGGCGCGCAAGGTGGTCGAGGACGAGTTGAACGACATGGCCGCAACGGTTCCGGGCGGTGTCGGCCTGGTGGTCTCGGGCCATTCCGGGCGGACCATCCTGGACTGGGCGTCGGACAACGACACCGACCTGATCGTCATTGCCTCGCACCGACCGGGGATGCAGGACCTGTTGCTTGGGTCCACCGCGGCCAAGGTTGTGCGCCACGCGCAATGTGCTGTGCACGTGCTGCGTTGACTTTGTACTGGCCCGCATCAATCTGCGGGCCATGACCAGTGAAATCGACCTCTCCCGCCGTGACCGCCTGCCGGACGCCCTGTATGCCCTGCGCGAGGACTACCCGCGCGAGGCGTGGCAAAGCCATGACAACTTTGGTGGGCTGGTGGCCTTCTGGATGGACCGCCATGTGATGTTCCGGCGCCTTTGCGAGGCGCTGCGGCAGGATGCCGAGGCCGCGTCGGACGGCAGCATGGACCCGCGCCAGATGCAGCAGCGGCTTGTCCGCTATGGCAGCATGTTGTTGCAGCAACTGCATGGCCACCACCAGATCGAGGACATGCACTATTTCCCAAAGCTGATCGACCGCGAGGCGTCGCTTGCCCGCGGGTTCGAGATCCTGGATCGGGATCATCACGCGATGGACGGGTTGTTGCAGCAGTTCAGCGATGCTGCGAACGGCGTTCTTCAGGGCAAGGTGGAGGCGGGGACGTTCCAGAGCCATGTCGCGGGGTTCGAGGCGCTTTTGCTGCGTCACCTGGACGACGAGGAAGACCTGATCGTGCCGATCCTGCTCAAACACGGCGCGCATGGGCTGGAATAGCGATTGCGGCGCCTAGCCCCGTTGCGACGGGGCTGGGGCAAGATCGCTGGCGGTCAGGTGATAGGCCTTGCCGAACCCGCCATTCATCAGCGCGTCCGTCACGCGAAAGCGCAGCAGGTGGAAGTCGCCGAAATCGATGTAGAGCTTGGCCTTGGGCCGCTGCGACAGGTAGTGATCGCGCAAGGCCGCATGTCCGGGCGCGTCGCGGGGTACCAGTTCGGCGGTCACATGCAGGGTCAGGCGCGGGTGGGTCAGGGGATCGCCCCTGTCCTCCGGCTCTCCGACCAGCAACGCACAGGCCGGGTTGGCGACAAGCGCAGCCGTATGGGCCGAGAGGGTCGAGACCAGCGACAGCGGCGCACCATCGGGATCGGTGGTCAGGGCAATGCGGGTGACAGAGGGCGTGCCAGTGTCTGGCTGGGTGACGGCCAGCGCGGCAAAACTGGCCTCTTCGATCAGGCGCCGCGCCAGCGCGCGTGCCTCTGCATCCACCGTGCGGAACGGGTTGGTTTCGGTCATGGCGACCCTCTAATCCTCTCTCTTCCTTCGGGTGCGGATTTTTGCATCAGGACGCTTGATGCGGACAATGCCTGATCGCATATAAAAATGCGAATGTGAAATGGAGGATCTCCGATGGCGGGCAAGAAACTGACCTGTCTGGACTGTGGCCAGGTGAACCGCGTTCCGGCCGAAAAACTGGGTGCCGGGCCGAAATGTGGGACCTGTGGTGCCGCGCTCATGCCGGGCAAGGCGGTCGAGGTGGATGCCGCGACCCTGGCCAAGGCCGCCCGCACCGACGAGGTGCCGCTGGTGGTGGATTTCTGGGCCCCCTGGTGCGGCCCATGCCGGATGATGGCCCCGGAATTCGGCAAGGCGGCCACAGCCCTGAACGGCGAGGCGCGGCTGGTCAAGCTGAACACGGAGGATTTCCCGCAGGCCGGTTCCCAACATGGCATCCGGGGAATCCCGACGATGGTGAGCTTTGCCGGGGGCCGCGAGCGCAAGCGCCAGTCCGGCGCCATGCCTGCCGGTCAGATCGTCGGCTGGGTGCGCGGCTGAGAACAAGATGGCAGGCGCTTTCCCGTTGGGAGGCGCCTGTTATTCGGGTGTCTTGCCCAATCGGTCAGAACGGATCCTGCGATCCGACGATCGTGTCCCAGCATTCAAACAGCGCGTCGATGGCACGCGACGATCCGCTGAGCGAGAAGGTTGCCTGTCGCTGCTGTTTATCGTTGTAGACGTAGACAGAATTTCCGCGCTTGAGCTGGACAAGGAACTTGGCCGCCTTCTCGGCGTCGGTCATGCTCAGCGCGATGCCCGTTCCCTCACCGCTACCGTCCATGTTCCAGCGGTTCCGGTCGACATCGACGACAAAACTCACCGGGCGCGCCTCGAGATTCCAGCGCGGGTCGAAGATGAAGAGAGCGAAAGCCTCGTTCTGGTAGGCGACCAGGTTGAATTTCTGCGTGCTGCCGTTCTCGACCCCGGCGGTGCACCAGTAGCTGTCGCTGCTCTGGCTGTAGGTCACGTCGACCTGCCATTGCCGGTGCTGCATCAGGGTGCGCGTGTCGTAATCCTGCGCCGCGACGGCGGCAGGCAGGAAGGGTAGGAGAAAGGCCAAGATCAATCCGAAGCGTGCCATGAAAAATCCCTGTCTTATGCGATTGCCCGCATCATAGCGCGGTTTTCCCGTAACCGGAACGTTTCCGGTCGGGTGTTGCGGTGGGGCCAAAGGCGCCCAGGCGTGGCCGCGATCCGTGCGGCGGCGGTGGTCTTGAATGGATATCGTCTCATCCCGGCATCGTCAGGTCGGGAAATCCGCAGGATCGTCCCGGTGAAATCCTGCCGGGTGGCCCCTATCTGGATATGAACCTGCAGCAGAGGAGAGCACCCATGAAATGCCCGATCGACGGAAACGAGTTGGTCATCACGGATCGCGCCGGGGTCGAGATCGATTATTGTCCCAAGTGCCGGGGTGTCTGGCTGGACCGTGGAGAGCTGGACAAGATCATCGACCGGAGCGCCGAACAGATGGCCCCGCCGCCACGACAGGCTCGGCGCGCCGAGCCCGCGCGCCACGAGGACGACGGGCGTTATCGCAAGAAGAAACGCCGGGGCTTTCTCGACGAGTTGTTCGATTTCGACTGACGGCCCCCGTGGCGGGCGCTAGGCTCTGCATGGTTCCAATGGTAGCCTCGGGAGGAGTTCATGAAACACCTGGTATCGTCCGTATTCGCCTTGGCCCTGGCCGTGCCGGCCGGCGCCGATGAGGTCGCGATCTCGCGCGGGATGGCCTCTGTCACCGTGCCGACACCCTCCGGCGGCGAGGTCACGATTTCCCGCGTGCAGGACACGGACGCGGTGATCGAGGGCGATTTCGCCCGCATCGCCCGGCCCTGTCCCAGTTTCTGCATCCAGCCCGTTTCGCCTGCCGAAGGTGTCACCACCGTGGGCGAGCTGGAGTTGCTGGCCGCGCTGCAGGACCCGGACGTCATGGTGATCGACAGCCGCGTGCGTCCCGACTGGGAAACAGGCACGATCCCCGGCTCGGTCTCGATCCCCTACACAGAAATGGTGGACCGCCTTGGCGAGCTCGGCTGCGAGATCGACTTTGAGGGATTCGTCTGCGAGCCGGAGTCGGTGCGCGAGGTGGTCCTGTTCTGCAACGGCCCCTGGTGCGGACAATCCCCCACCGCCATCCGCCGCATGATCGAGGCAGGCTATCCCGCCGACAAGATCAGCTATTACCGCTGGGGGATGCAGGGCTGGCGGATGCTGGGGCTGACCGTGGCGGGTGGTGAGAGCTGAGCCAACCTAGGTCGGCAGCTCGGCCTTGTCGAAATCGACATGGATGTGGTTGCCGTCCGGGTCGCGGAAATTGACCTGGACGATGGGGAATTCCGGCACCTCGTCGAGGCTGTAGGGAACGCCCCACTCGTCCAGGCGGGCCAGGAAGCCCGCCATGCCGGTGGCGCGAAAGGCGAAATGTTCCAGTGTGTTGTCGCGGACCGCTTCACGCTGGCCGGGGATGTCCACCAGGTGAACATAGGGCCTGTCGCCCAGGTAGAGCCAGGCCCCGCCGACCGTGAAAGGCGGGCGCGGACCGGGATGAAGGTCCAGAACCTCTCCGTACCAGCGGATCATGGCATCGAGGTTCGCAGTACGGACATTGACGTGATCGAAGGCGGTGAGGGGCATTGTCTGGCTCCGGCCTGGTTCCGGTCTGATAGCGCCAACATGGCATGGCTTGCCTGATCGGGAAAGAGGCGAAGCCCCGCTGGTTCGTCACGAAATCCTTGCCAGAGCGTCCGAGATCTGCGATTGAGACTTTGCTAAGTCCTTCTCTTCGATACCTGTCTTCCTTCACCGGCACGCAGTCACTCGATCAAGACGCGCCTTCGCCGGGCCGCTGCATGCTGCGAGCGGCATAGATACAAGGAATAGACGGATGGCCAATGGCACCGTGAAATGGTTCAA
>NZ_JARAMO010000090.1:0-35173 GCF_028807275.1 Mameliella sp. AT18 | reverse complement strand
GACGTACAAAACGTACGTTTTGTACAAAAAACTAGAGGTCGAAACTGGCAAAGACGGGCGCGTGATCCGACGGTTTTTCCCAACCGCGCGCGTCGCGCAGGATACGGCTGCCGTGCGCCGCGTTGGCGATGTCCGGCGTTGCCCAGACGTGGTCCAACCGCCGCCCCTTGTCGGCGGCATCCCAGTCCTTCGCACGATAGGACCACCAGCTATAGAGCTTGCCCACGTGCAAGTCCTTGCGGGTCACATCCACCCAAGCCCCAGCATCTTGTGCCTCGCCCAGTGCCTCGACCTCGACCGGCGTGTGCGAGATCACCTTGAGCATCTTCTTGTGATCCCAGACGTCATCCTCCAGCGGGGCGATGTTCAGATCGCCCACCAGTATCGCCTTTTGCGGTTTTTCAGAGGCAAACCAGTCGCGCATCCCGGCGACGTAATCCAGTTTCTGGCCGAACTTCACGTTCTTGTCGCGGTCCGGCACATCGCCGCCAGCGGGAACGTAAAAATTGTGGATTGTCAGACCGTTATCCATGCGTGCCGCGACATGGCGCGCGTGCCCCAGGTCAGCGAAATCCTTGTCGCCCACGTCCTCGATGGGCAGTTTCGACAGGATCGCCACGCCGTTATAGCCCTTCTCGCCCCGCGCAACCATGTGCGTATAGCCCAGCGCTGCAAAGATCTCGTGCGGGATCTTGGCCACCGGCGACTTGCATTCCTGCAGGCACAGCACGTCCGGCGCTTCCTCGGTCAAGAGCTTCTCGACCAGCCCCGCCCGCAGCCGGACCGAGTTGATGTTCCAGGTGGCAAGCGTAAAGGGCATAGGCGACTCCGGGTTTCAGGCCCGGCGAGACTGCCAAGCCGGGACGGCCTGCGCAACCACGTTTCCCCACGCCGGGAGTGTGGAAATAAACTCTTTGAGATCAATCAGATGATCTCATCCTCATCGAAGAGGGGCGGCGCCTCCAGGTCGGCATCGAACCGTTCCGCCGCCGCTTCGGCCTTTTCGGGTTCCAGAGGTTCGGCGATATGGAACAGGGCATCGCCCTCGTTCACCACGGGCAGGTCGGACCGTCCCACCAGGATGCCGGTCACATCCGCGATCACCTCGGCCTCGCGCTCTCCGAACGGGTCGGAGACGACGCCCAGAACCTGCCCGGCCTCGACGTAGTCACCCCGGCGTTTCAGCGTGCGCAGCAGCCCCCCGGAGGAGGCCCGCACCCAGGACGACCGCTCGCAGATCACCGAGCCGACCCGGGCGCGCGGCACACCGCGCCCCGCGATCATGCCCAGCCGCGCCATCACCCGCAGGATCCCCGAGACCCCGGCACGGGCCGCGTGTTCGTCGAACCGCAGCCCCTCGCCTGCCTCGTACAGCAGCACATCGACACCGGCATTCTGTGCCACAAGGCGCAGCGACCCCTCGCGGGTCTTGGACATCATTGTCACCGGCGCCGCAAAGGCCCCCCCCAGTTCGCGCAGACGCGCATTTCCCGCCGTCAGTCGGATCTGCGGCAGGTTGGTGCGGCCGACGGCGGCGGAATGCAGGTCGATGCCGACGTCGCAGCGGGTTACGATCTCGGTCAGGAAGAGATGCGCAAGGCGCGCCGCCAGCGACCCTTGCGGCGAGCCCGGGAAACTGCGATTCAGGTCGCGCCGGTCAGGCAAGTACCTGGAACGGTTGATAAAGCCGAAGGAGTTGACGATCGGCACCGCCACCAGCGTCCCCGACAGCCGCGCCACCGGCGCCGCCCGCAAGAGGCGCCGAACGATCTCGACCCCGATGACCTCGTCGCCGTGGATGGCCGCCGAGACGAACATGACCGGACCGGGCCGCTTGCCATGCACCACATGTGCAGACAGCGTCACCGGGGTATGATCGGACAGCACGGAGACCGGCAGATCCACCGTCCGCCGTGTGCCGGGGGCAACCCTCTGGTCGCCAAGAATGAACGGGTCCCGCATGGTGAGGCCTCCTGTTCCATTCCGATTAGGCCGCGACGTCCCCGCGTGCAAGCGCCCGGTATCAATGAAAACGGGCGCCCCACATGGGACGCCCGCCTGTCTGTCGGGTCCGGGGCCGGATCAGGCCGGCATCTTGGTGGTGCGCAGATAAGGCAGCACGACGTTGACCTCGCCGAACTTTTCCTTGGCCTGCTCGTCGTTCAGCGACAGCGCCACGATCACGTCCTGGCCCACGGTCCAGTTGGCCGGGGTGGCGATCGGAGTTTCATAGGTCGCCTGCAGGGCGTCCAACGCGCGCAGGACCTCGGCAAAGTTGCGTCCCACCGACATCGGGTAGGTCATCATCAGCTGCACCTTCTTGTTCGGCGCAACGATGAAGACCGAGCGCACCGAGGCGCTGTCAGCGGCGGTACGACCATCGGGCAGGTAGGCGTCCGCGGGCAGCATGTCCAACGCCTTGGACACGGCCATGTCCTCGTCCGCGATGATCGGGAACGCAGCCGTCGCACCGGAGGTCTTTTCGATGTCACCTTTCCACTGCTTGTGCTCTTCGACACCGTCGACGGAAATGCCCATCACCTTGGTGCCGCGCTTTTCCCACTCGGCGGCCAGCTGTGCGACGGCGCCGAATTCGGTGGTGCAGACGGGGGTGAAATCCTTGGGGTGCGAGAACAGGATCGCCCAGCTGTCGCCAATCCAGTCATGCAGGGTGACCTCGCCCAGGTCGGTGGTCACGGTAAGGTTGGGAAGTTCGTCGTTGATACGCAGGGCCATGATCAGATGTCCTTTCCTGTCCGAAATGCTCGGGTTTGACTATGCCTGTTTAGATACATTCTAAATTGCAGATGTAAAGCCCCGTCTTGCGCCTCTGTGGAGGGGGTGACAGAGTGCCGCAAAACGGGCGTCCGGCCGTTTCGGGAGCTTTCCGGAACGGCCGGACGCCTGTCTTTCTACGCAGGAGTTATGACATGATCGAGAAACGTCAGTTCTACATCAACGGCGCCTGGGTCGAGCCGCTGGCGGGCACCGCCCAAGAGGTGATCGACCCGTCCACGGAAGAACCCTGCGCCGTGATCTCGCTGGGCGGCGAAGCCGATACCAATGCCGCCGTCGCGGCCGCCAAGGCCGCCCTGCCCGGCTGGATGGCCACGCCCGTCGAAGAGCGCATCGCGGCACTGGAACGCGTCTACGCAGCCTACAAGACACGGACCGAGGACCTGGGCACTGCGATCAGCATGGAAATGGGCGCCCCCATCGACATGGCCAAGACGCTGCAGGCCGGGGCCGGCATCCGTCACCTCAAGACCTTCATCCAGGCGGCCAAGGAATTTCCCTGGGAACGTCCGCTGGGCGACCACGCCCCGAACGACCGGATCATCCACGAGGCTGTGGGCGTCTGCGCCCTGATCACCCCGTGGAACTGGCCGATGAACCAGATCACGCTCAAGGTGGGCGCGGCGCTGGTGGCGGGCAACACGATGGTCCTGAAGCCCTCCGAGGAAAGCCCGCTGGACGCCATGATCTTTGCCGAGATCATGGAGGCCGCCGACCTGCCGCCGGGCGTGTTCAACCTGGTCAACGGGGACGGTACGGGCGTCGGTTCGCAACTGTCCAGCCACCCGGACGTCGACATGGTCAGCTTTACCGGCTCGACCCGCGCGGGGCGGCTGATCTCGGTCGCCGCGGCGGACACGCTGAAGCGCGTGCACCTGGAGCTTGGCGGCAAGGGCGCGAACCTGGTCTTTGCCGATGCGGATGAAAAGGCGGTCAAGCGCGGCGTGCTGCACATGATGAACAATTCGGGACAAAGCTGTAACGCGCCCAGCCGGATGCTGGTCGAGGCGCCGATCTATGATCGCGTGGTCGAAGAAGCGGCGGCGATTGCCGAGAAGATCACGGTGGGTCCGGCCTCCGAGGAAGGGCGGCACATCGGGCCCGTGGTCAATGGCAGCCAGTGGGACAAGATCCAGGGCCTGATCGAAAAGGGCATCGAGGAAGGTGCCCGGCTGGTCGCAGGCGGTCCCGGCCGTCCCGAGGGATTCAACAAGGGCTTTTACGTCCGACCCACGGTCTTTGCCGATGTCACCAACGACATGACCATCGCGCAGGAGGAGATCTTTGGCCCGGTGCTGTCGATCCTGAAGTTCGAGGACGAGGACGAGGCGGTGCAGATCGCCAATGACACGCCCTACGGGCTGACCAACTATGTCCAGAGCCAGGACGGCGCGCGGCGGGCGCGGATGGCCCGCGCCCTGCGGTCGGGCATGGTCGAGATGAACGGCGAAAGCCGCGGCGCGGGCGCGCCCTTCGGCGGCATGAAGATGTCCGGCAATGGCCGCGAGGGTGGCAGTTGGGGCATCCATGATTTCGTCGAGGTCAAGGCCGTGTCGGGCTGGGCAGCGGAGTGATCCGACGCCACGCCTGACAGTCTGCCGGCGCGAAGGGATTTCGACGCAACGCCCGCGTGGCGTTGCGTCGACGCCCCTACTGGCCGCCCTGAAAGGACCATTGCCCTGGGGCCCTTATCGGCGCGCATGTAGAAGCAAGTCGCAGCCACCTGCAGACACGGCTCTGTGGATCAGGATGAAGGAACCGGCGTTCGAGCGGCGACAGTCCTTCTATCGGCGCCCGCAGATCCCGCAATAGCCAAGCCAGCGGTAGCGGCTCGACCTGGTGCCAATGCCCTGGGTCCCGGTTCCGGGTTCTGAACGCCTTCGCCCACTGCAGCGCGGGATGCCTGAATGCCCGCGTAGACACATCCATCAACCGCAGACGGGCCGCCCGCAGGGCGGATCGCTTTGCGCGATCAAGCGACAGGCCTCAACGACCGCAAGCACCACCTTCCCTGATACCCCCTCAACGGAGCACCCGGCAGGAGCGTCCTCAGCGTTTGGAAACAGCCCCTCTGGATTGGACCAACGTAACTATGCGGAACAAGGGTATAGCAGTTCAGCGCAAACCATCGCCGAATTGACAGTCAGTTGGCCCTGTGCGTGACTATTCTCCGAATTGTTTTGGCGACGGGGTTTCGAAAATGTCATTTGATGGGACGGGCAAAGAAAGCCCGGGCGACCTTATTCTCGAACTGACCGTCGCGCGGAAAGTGAATTTCGCCTCTTCTCAGAATGGTGTTTCCATCCTGAAAAAGGTGCAATTGCAGAACTTGTCCGATACGCCGCTCGACAATATTACACTCGATTTGACCTGCATGCCCGGATTGATCCGTTCAAAAAGCTGGACGCTGGATCGACTGGTCCCCGGGCAGCGACAAGATCTGCATGACCTGGAGACCCCGTTGGACACCAGCCTCCTGGGTGGCCTCAACGAGGCCGAATTGGGAGACCTGCACTTCCTTGTCCGGCAGGGCGACACCGACCTGCTGATTGAACGACGCCCGATTGAAATGCTCGCTCGTGACGAGTGGGGCGGAGTGGGCGACATGGCGCATCTGCTTGCGGCCTTTGTGTCGCCCAACGACGCGGTCGTTGCCGGCATCCTCAAGGAGGCCAGCCGACTCCTGGAAGGCGCCGGGCAGAACGGCGCGATGGACGGTTATCAATCCCGTGATCCCGCCGGCGCGTGGATGTTGGCCGGCGCGATATGGTCGGCAGTCACCGGCATGGGGCTGACCTACGCGGTGCCACCTGCGAGCTTTGAAACGCGTGGTCAAAAGGTCCGCGATCCGGGCCGGATCAAATCCGAAGGTCTTGCAACCTGCCTGGACAGCGCCCTGTTGCTGGCCGGTTGCTTCGAGGCCGCAGGTCTCAATCCCGTGGTGCTGTTCTCCGAGGGGCATGCTTGGACCGGTGTCTGGCTGACCGAACGGGATTTCGGGGCCGTCAGCGAGCCGGACGTAATGACGGTCCGCAAGGCGATCGATGCGCGTGAGTTCGTGGTCATGGAGACCACGCTGCTGACGAAGAAACCCAGTGTCGGTTTCGAACAAGCTGTCGAAACCGCGCGAGAACTGACCTCCGAGCGGAATGAACACAGCTTCGTCATGGCGGTCGACATCCGGCGCGCCCGCGCCGCAAGGATCCGTCCGCTTGCAGGCCATCGTCTCGAACGAGAATCGGAGATGGAAGAGCCGGTCGCAAGCCCGGCCGCCTTGCCGCAACCGCTGGATCTGGGCCTGCTCCCGGGAGAGTTGATCGAGGACGCAGCCGCGACGCCCGCGGACCGGATTTCCCGATGGCAGCGCAAGTTGCTGGACTTGTCGCTGCGCAATCGACTGTTGAACTTCAAGGACAGCAAGCAAACGCTGCCTTTCCTGTGCCCTGATGTCTCGGCACTTGAGGACCAGCTTGCCGACGGCAAGAAGTTCCGCGCCTTGGCACTGAAGGACGAGGACCCTGTCGGCACGCGCGATCTCCTGGCACAGGAAGAACCCAGGCTCCTTGCGGAGGTCGCAAAGGATGCCTTCGGGAAAGGCCAGATCGCGGTGCCGCTGACGCGCAAGGAAAGCGACCGGAGGCTGCTTGAACTGCATCGCCGGGCCAAGAGCGACATGCAGGAGGGCGGTACGAATACGCTGTTCCTGGCCGCCGGTTTTCTGCGCTGGAAGAAGTCCGAAGGAGATACCCGCAACTACCGCGCCCCCTTGCTTTTGGTGCCGGTGAAAATCTCGCGAAAGTCCGCGCAATCGGAGTTCGTGATCGAACATCACGAAGACGAGGTACGCTTCAACACCACGTTGCTGGAATTCCTCAAGCGCGATTTCGACCTGCAAGTACCAGAGCTGGAAGGCGACCTTCCGCGCGACGAGAGCGGTTTCGACCTGCCTCGGATCTTCGAGATCATGCGCCACAAGGTCCGCGACGTCGCCGGTTTCGAGGTGGTCGAGGAACTGGCGCTCTCGACCTTTTCTTTTGCCAAGTTCCTCATGTGGAAGGACCTGGTGGAGCGGACAGACAGCCTGCGCGAAAGCGCGCTGGTCAAGCACCTCGTCGACAACCCGACCGAGCCCTTCCTGGCCGAAGACATGCCGGGGCTGCCGATGGCGGTCGATGTAGACAGAAGGCTGGCACCGCGCGACCTGTTCACGCCGTTGCCCGCGGATTCCTCTCAGCTTGCCGCCGTCCTGGCCGCGCAGGAAGGACACGATTTCGTCCTGATCGGCCCGCCGGGGACCGGCAAGAGCCAGACCATCGCCAACATCATCTCGCAATGCCTCGCCATGCAGAAAACTGTGCTGTTCGTGGCCGAGAAATCGGCAGCGCTGGACGTGGTGCAGCGGCGGCTTGCGTCGCACGGGCTTGGTGATGCGGTGCTGGAACTCCATTCCAACAAGTCCGACCGAAAGTCGGTGCTGAGCCAGCTTGGCCGCAGTTGGGCCCGTTCCGCCAGCGGCGCGAGGGACGAATGGATCGAGGTGACGGATGAGCTATCCGTCACCCGGGAACAGTTGAACACATACGTTACGGCGCTGCACGCAAAGGGGACACAGGGTTTCAGTGTCTTCCAGGCCATCGGGACAGCCACAGGCCACGAACACCCCTTCAGCCTGTCCTTCGCGCACAAGGACGCTCATGACGCGGAAAGCTACACACACCTTCGGAAAATGGCCGAGTCCCTGGGACGATGCCGGGACATCGTCGCGGACCGCAAGCCCCTTCCACTGGTGCAGGCAGAAGAGTGGTCCTTCGGCTGGCAAGCGGATCTTCTGGACCGCTGCGCCAAGCTGAGCACGGCAACCCGAGAGCTGGCCGAGGCAACCGAGGCCCTCGCTCATCATGCCGGGTTGACCTGGACGGGGACCGGCGAGACTGCCGAGCTGGCGCCACTGCTGGCCCTGTCCTCGATCCCCGCCGATGGTGACGACGTGAGCTGGGCGCTGGCGCACGATGTCGAGGAAATGCAGGCGCAGGCCGAAATGCTGCGGGACAGGCTTGCGGCCTACACCGCCGCTGCCGGACGGACCGCCGGGCGCTATCCTATGGATCGGTTGGATTCCATTCCGTTGGATCAACTCGATGCCAATTGGCGGCTCGCGCAGACCAAGATGTGGCCTTTCTCGGTCTTTGCCAAATCCTCGGTGCGCAAGCTCTTGCGGACCTACGCAGAGGGCGGGAAAGCGGATCCCCATTCGGACATCACCGCACTGGCTGACGCCAATCGCGCCCGGGCCGAGATCGAGGCAACCCCGTTGACCGAATGCCCCGCGGTCAAGGGCGTGGAAACCGATGCGGCACACCTTGCCAGCTGGATCGAACAGGCGCGCACAATGAAGGCCGCGCTTGCCGAGGCCGCACCTGCCGTCTCAGACCCGGCCCGCTGGGATGGGGCGTGCCTGAGCCTCGCCAAACGGAGTGCCGGCGATCTGCGAAACGCAGTGACCCTGTTCCAGCGCAAGCACGACACCTGGAAAGAGCACATCGCCGCCTTCGCGCAAGTATCTCAGGCATCGCCCGAAGGTCTCGCCCTGTCAGAGCTGCTCGTGGCCTTGCAGGAAATCCAGGACAACAAGGAACACTTGCAGGACTGGACTCGGTGGATCGAAGTGCGTTCTCAAGCCAAGGGCGCCGGGCTCGATGCCCTGGTCCTTGCGGTCGAAGAGGGCCGGATCGAGGGCGACGTCGATGCGGCCTTTGCCGCGGCCTACGCGGCTTGGTGGCTTCCGCGAACGATGGATGCGCAGCCCGAGCTGCGCGGCTTCTCGCATTGGTCGCATGAGGATGCGATCAGGCGGTTCCGGGCGTTGGACGACCGCGCGACGGAGATGGCCGCCGGTCAGGTCCTGTCCCGCATCCAGCATGGGCTGCCCGCACAGGACGGCGTGCCTCGCAAATCGGAACTCGGAACCCTGAGGCATCAGCTGAACCTGCAGCGGCCCAGCATGCCGATCCGCAAGCTGATCTCGGAAATGCCCGACGCCTTCACCAAGCTGGCGCCCTGTGTGCTGATGTCCCCTCTTTCGGTGGCACAGTACCTCCCGGCCGGGCAGGCCGCCTTCGACGTGGTGATCTTCGACGAGGCGTCGCAGATCACCACCTGGGATGCGATTGGCGCCATCGCGCGTGGCAAACAGGCGATCATCGTGGGGGACCCCAAGCAGCTGCCCCCGACAAATTTCTTCGGGCGCAGCGACTCCGGCGAAGAAGAATTGCCCGAGTCAGAGCGCGATCTTGCATCGATCCTGGACGAGGTCGCCGCAGCAGGTATCCCGACCCAGCAGCTCGACTGGCACTACCGGAGCCGGGACGAGGCCCTGATCGCCTTCTCCAACTGGCATTACTACGGCGGCCGCCTGGTGACCTTCCCGTCTCCGGAAACGGCTTCGGGGGCGGTCAGCCTGCACCAGGTCGATGGCGTATACGGTCGGGGTCAGGGCCGGACCAACGAGGCAGAGGCCCGCGCCATCGTCCGCATGACTGTTCGGCGCCTGAACGAATGGCTGACCTGGCCGGAGGAAGAGAGACTGACGCTCGGCGTCATCACCTTCAACGCCGAGCAGCAGGGGCTTATCCTGGACCTGCTCGACGAAGAGCGGCGCAAGAACCCCGATCTGGAGTGGTTCTTCGAGGACGCCCGGGAAGAGCCGGTCATCGTCAAGAACCTGGAGAACATTCAGGGCGACGAACGCGACGTGATGCTGTTTTCGATCACCTTCGGTCCAGATCATGCCGGCAAGCTGTCAATGGCCTTTGGCGCCCTGAATGGCGATGGTGGCGAAAAGCGTCTGAACGTGGCAGTCACCCGCGCGCGAGCCGAGTTGCATGTCTTTGCTTCGATCCGTGCCGACCAGATCGATCTAACCCGGACCAGGGCCCTTGGCGTAAGGCATCTCAAGAACTTCCTGGACTTCGCTGCGCGCGGTCCCGAGGCGCTCCCCGCCCAGGACGAAGGTTCGCTTGGCCCGGTCGAGAACCTCTTCGAGGCCGCAATCAAGGCCGCCATCGAGGCGAAAGGATGGGAACTGCGCCCACAGATCGGCGTGTCAGGCTTCCGTATCGACCTGGGCGTCGTGCATCCGGATCATGCTGGCATCTACCTCGCAGGGATCGAATGCGACGGCGCAACCTATCACGGCTCTGCCACGGCGCGAGATCGTGACAAGGTGCGGCAGGCGGTGCTTGAGAACCTTGGCTGGACGATATTTCGGATCTGGTCGACCGACTGGTTCCGCAACCCCGCGGCAGTGGTCGAACGCATAAACGCCGCGCTGACCGCACATCTTGAAATGGATCGCATCAAGAGAGCTGAAAAAGACGCGGCCCGCAAAGCTATGCGTCCAGAGCAGCAGGATGAAGTCACCGAAGTCTCGAATGACCGTCAGCCAGTGGCACCCGATACCGCCAAACCCATTGTCAATGAAACAACCGCAGAGCCCGATCCTGTCCGGCAGGAGGCCCAGTACTCCAGGGCGTCAGCCGCAGCCGTCGCAGAGCGGTCGAACGATGCAGGTTTGGATGAGGCGATCCCGGACCCCGAAAAATTCTACGATGCCCAGTACATTCCCGTCCTTGAAAGGCTGATTGCGAGCATCGTCAAGCGCGAGGGGCCCATGCCGGTCGCCCTGCTGGGCAAGCGGGTTTCCGGAATGCATGGCTGGCAGCGGACTGGCCGGCGAATCTCGGGACAGATCTCCAAGGCGCTCCGCCTGGTCGAGATTCATAAGGAGGGAGATACCGAATTCCTTTGGGCCGCGGGGACGAAGGCCGACAGGCTGGCGTTCCGCCCGGGGATGGACCGGTCCATCAGGGACATCTCACGCACGGAGATCGCCAACCTCTATGATCGCCATAGTTCCGAATTGAACAAGAGCGAGGACCCGGTTCTCGACCTGGCGCGCCATGCGGGCATTGCCCGCCTGTCGGCCGATGCCCGGGCCTATCTTTCGGACTGCGTGGCCTGGCGAGCAAGCCAAGCAAGTTGACCCTATGCGAGGGATGGTCCTTTGGACCGGCCCAGAAACCGGATCGACGAAGCCGACGTGGCAGATTTGCGCAAAGAATTGGGGCGACTATTGCAGCGCCTTCGCAAACGCGTCGTTTGGCACCCAGTTTGCCAGAGACAGGAGCGAGGCGGGCGGCACGACGGCTCTCAAAGGCCGATCACAACGCCACAAGTCCCACCGCGATAGCGCGCTCGGAACGCCTTGCAACCAGTCCCTCAGAACGGCGCAGGCGCCCGGAATTTCATGCCCTTGCCGCTCTCGGGGTGGTTCAGGCGCAGTTCCTCGGCATGCAGCATCATGCGCGGGTACTGATCCGCCGTCTCCGGCGCATATAGCGTGTCACCAAGGATCGGGTGCCCAAGGGCCAGCGTGTGCACCCGCAACTGGTGGCTGCGCCCGGTATGCGGAAAGAGGCGCACGCGGGTCTCACCTTCATCGCTCTTGAGCACCTTCCAGCCGGTCAGCGCGGGTTTGCCCGTCTCGCGGCAGACCTTTTGCCGGGGCCGGTTGGGCCAGTCGACGATCAGCGGCAGGTCGACCTCTCCGGTTGCAGGCTCCAGGTGACCGTGCAGCCGGGCGAGATAGGTCTTTTTCGTCTTGCGAGTCTCGAACTGGTTGCCCAGGTGACGCTGCGCATGGGGCGTCAGGCCAAAGACCATGACACCCGAGGTATCCCGGTCCAGCCGGTGCACGAGGCGGACAGTGGGAAAGGCCTTTTCCAGTCGGCTCAGCAGGCAGTCCTGCAGGTCCTCACCCTTGCCGGGGACGGACAACAGCCCGGCGGGCTTGTCGACGACCAGCAGGTCGGTGTCCTCGTAAAGAACGGGGATTTCGCCTTTGGGGGGATCATAGTCGGATGCCATGTCCCCCTTTGACAAGCGGGGCGCCCGGGCGCAACCCCGTCTGCCTAGACCTTCACCCGTTCCGATTTCGGATCGTAGAGCGGTTTAAGCGAGGCCCGCGCCTGCACGCGCGTACCGGCCACGTCGATTTCATAGCTCGACGACAGAAGTTGATCAGCGGTTTCGCCCTTGCAGGGAACATAGCCCAACCCCACGGCGCCCCCGAGCGTATGACCATAGGCGCCCGAACTCAGGTGGCCGACGATCTGACCGTCCCGAAGGACGGGCTCGTTGTGGTAGAGCAGCGGTTCGGCATCGTTCAGAAGGAATTGCACCAGCCTTTTGTCCAGCCCCGCCTCACGCTTTGCCAATACCGCGTCACGGCCGATGAATTCGGGCTTGGCGGTCTTCACGGCAAAGCCCAGCCCGGCCTCCAGGACGTGATCCTCGCAGGTGATGTCATGGCCAAAATGGCGAAACGCCTTTTCGGCGCGGCATGTGTCCATGACATGCAGTCCGGCGAGGGTCAGCCCATAGTCCTGCCCCGCCTGCCAGAGCGTGTCGAAGACATGGCTGGCCATGTCGGCGCCGACATAGACCTCCCACCCCAGTTCGCCGACGTAGGAGACGCGATGAACCCGTGCCTCTCCCATGCCGATCTCGATCCGCTGCGCGGTCCCGAAAGGGTTGGTCGCGTTTGAGAAATCATCGGGCGAGACGGCCCGCATCAGGTCACGCGCCTGCGGCCCCATGACGGCCAGCACCCCTTCTGATGCGGTCACATCGGTGATGACGACGTTTCGGTCGCCCGCGTGGCGGCGCAGCCAGGTTTCGTCGGCCCGGCGCGTGGCGGCGGGGGTTACAACCAGGTAGGCGGTTTCGGAAAGTCGGGTGACGGTCACATCCGCCTCGATCCCGCCTCTGGCGTTGAGGAACTGGGTATAGGTGATCTTGCCCACCGGGGTCGACAGATCGGCGCCACAGACGTGGTTGAGAAAGGCTTCGGCATCGCGCCCTTCGACCCGCAGCTTGCCGAAAGACGACATGTCGTACATGGCGACGTTTTCGCGGATGGCGCGGTGTTCTTCGGCGGCGTTCTCAAACCAGTTCTGGCGCCGCCAGGAATAGCGGTACTCCGGATCCTCTCCGGGGCGCGCGTACCAATTGGCACGCTCCCACCCGGCCAGTTCGCCAAAGACGGCGCCACGCTCTGCCAGCCGGTCATGGAAGGGAGACCGGCGGATGCCCCGCGCGGTTTCCTTTTGCCGATAGGGATAGTGATCGGCGTAAAGCAGGCCCAGCGTTTCCGACACACGGGCTGCAAGGTAGCTGCGGTTGGTCTGAAAGCCCTGCGCGCGAGCGATGTCCACGTCGCCAAGATCAAAGGGTTTCTCGCCGTCGTTCATCCACTGCGCCAGGGCCATGCCCGCGCCACCCGCCGACTGGATACCGATGGAGTTGAAGCCCGCCGCGACCCAGACATTCGCGCGCCCGGGACACAGCCCCATGTAATAGGCATTGTCGGGCGTAAAGGATTCCGGCCCGTTGAAGAAGGTATGGATGCCCGCACTGGCCAGGATCGGCATACGGTGCACGGCCTTTTCGAGGATCGGCTCGAAATGGTCGAAATCCTCGGGCAGTTGATCGAACTCGAAGTTCTGCGGGATGCCTTGCAGCGCCCAGGGCTTGGCCCCCGGCTCGAAGGCGCCCAGCATCAGCTTGCCCGCGTCCTCCTTGTAATAGGCGCATTCGTCGGGGACGCGCAGGACCGGAAGCTGGGTCAGGCCCTGGATCGGTTCGGACACGATGTAGAAGTGTTCGCAGGCCTGAAGTGGGACGTCGGTGCCCAGCATGGCCCCCACTTCGCGCCCCCACATGCCCGCGCAATTGACGACGTGCTCCGCCGCAATGCTGCCCGAGGTGCCATCCTCTGCCTGCCAGTGAACCTGCGTGATCCGGTCGCCATCGGAAGTGACGCCGGTGGCCTTCGTCCGCTCGGCAATCACGGCGCCGCGCTGGCGCGCGCCCTTGGCAAGCGCCAGCGCGATATTGGCAGGATCGCCCTGACCGTCCCTGGGCAGGTAGACCCCGCCCAAAACGCCATCGGTGTTGAGATGCGGGTACTTGCGGGCGATCTCGCCCGTGTCGATCTCGTCGATCTCGACCCCGAAGGCACGGGCCATCGCGGCGGAGCGGCGCAACTCCTCGTGCCGTTCGGCGGTCAGGGCGGCAGTGATCGAGCCCACGCGCCGGAACCCGGTGGCAATGCCGGTTTCCTCCTCGAGCCGGCCATAGAGTTCCTGGCTGTATTTCGCCAGCCGGGTCATGTTGGCAGTGGCGCGCAGCTGCGCGATGAGACCGGCAGCGTGCCAGGTGGTGCCGGAGGTCAGCTGCTTGCGCTCCAGAAGGACGACGTCGGTCCAGCCGAGTTTCGCCAGGTGATAGGCAAGCGAACAGCCGATGACACCGCCGCCGATGATGACGGCGCGGGCCTGTGCGGGAAGGGACATGTCAGAACCTCATGGGGTTGCGGACGCAGACGCGTCCGACCGGCGCGCCCTTCGGGCGCGGTTTGGAGTATTTTTGCAGAGAAGAAACATCAGGCGATCTCATGCCCAGCGGCACGCAGGCGGCGTGCGATTTCGGCGATATGTGCGGGGTTCGTCTCGCAGCAGCCGCCAACGATGGAGGCACCCCGGTCGACCCAGTCCATGACGTGATCCGCGTAGGCCTCTGGCCCCATGTCGCGGCGGGCAGAAAGCGCAGCGGCGGTGGTCCCGCCGGCCACGTACTCCTTGGTCAGGGTGGTGAAGGCATTGGCATAGGCACCGAAGGGGCGGTCTCCCGCGGAAAAAGCGTCGAGAGCGGCAGGCATCGCCTCGGGCGCCGAACAATTTGCGAGCACGGCGTCGGCCTCTTGCGCGATCCGCACCGCCTCGGAGACCGGCTCACCGGAGCGCAGGCGGCTGCCATCCTCGTCGTCGACGGTGAAGGCCAGCCACACAGGAAGCCCGGTCTGCCGGCCCGCTGCCAGGCAGGCGCGGGCGGCGGCGAGCGACGGGATGGTTTCGAACAGCAGCAGGTCGACGGAGGGCGCCAGAAGTTTCGCGACCTCGGCATAGAGCGGGATGGCCTCGGCCTCTTCCGGGTGCAGGTCGGCGCGGTAACTGGCCCCCAGCGGCCCGATGGAGCCCGCAATGCGACCGCGATCGCGGACCGCCCCGGCCTCTTCCAGGGCGGCACGGTGCAGATCCGCGAACCGCGCTTCGAGGTCCGGCAGTTCGGTGCCGTCGGCGGCATAGTGATTGGAGGCCCCGCCCCGCAGCCTGTCGCGGTGGATGGCATAGGTGTTGGTCGTGGCCACGCTGGCCCCGGCCAGGGCATAGTCGCGGTGCACCTCTGCCACCAGGCCGGGACGATCCAGCATGACCTGCGTCGCCCAGAGCGGGCTGACCGGAGCACCGCTGCGGCGCACCAGTTCTTGCCCCATGCCACCATCCAGCAGGGTTATGCGGGTCATGCCTTCAACCTTTCGTTTTGCGGATCCCAGAGCGGACCATCCAGCTGAACCGTGGCACGGCACCTTTGGCCGAAGATGTCCACGGTCAGTTCCGTACCCGGCACGGCCAGATCGGCCCGCACCATGCCCAACGCGATGGAGGCGCCGACACGGTATCCCCAGCCGCCGGAGGTGGTCTCTCCGACGATTTCACCGCCCTGCCAGAGGGTCGACATGTAGGGGGCATCCGCCGCGCCCGCCTCGACTTTCAGCGTGACAAAGCGTTTCTTCGGCCCCGTGACCACTTCGGTCGTCAGCGCCTCCTTGCCGGGGAAATCCTGCGGCTTGTCGAGCCTGACGAA
This sequence comes from Mameliella sp. AT18, assembly GCF_028807275.1. Lineage (NCBI taxonomy): Bacteria > Pseudomonadati > Pseudomonadota > Alphaproteobacteria > Rhodobacterales > Roseobacteraceae > Antarctobacter > Mameliella sp. AT18. Next base: position 19,612 of record NZ_JARAMO010000090.1, on the reverse strand, counting down.
CCGTTCCAGCCCCGCCTCGACAAGAGAATAGTCGGTGGACAGGTCGCCTTTCCAGGCACGATAACCCTTTTCGAGGCGCAGACTGTCGAGGGCAAACATGCCGAAGGGCCTGGCGCCAGCCGCCAGAACGGCCTCGTAGATGGCCGGGATCTCGTCCGTTGCGGCATGGATTTCCCACCCCAGTTCCCCGGCGAAGGACACGCGCGCCAGCCCGCAAGGGACTCCGGCGACGACCGCCTGCTGCACAGACAGCCAGGGCAGCGCCAGGTCCGCCTCTGTGCCCAGTGCCACGAACAGGTCCCGCGTCTTGGGGCCGGTGACAATCAGGGCGGAAAAATCGCGCGTGCGGTCGGTCACGGTGACCTCCGCCGGTTTGTCCGCCAGCAGGAGGTCACGGTCGTGCCATTGCGCGGCGGCGGCGGTGATCAGCATGAAATGATCGGGGCCATGCGCCATGACGCTCATCTCTGTCAGGATACGGCCCCGAGCATCGGCGAAATAGGCCAGGTTCATGCGCCCGGGCTCCGGCAGCGTTCCGGCAATCCGCGACAGCAACCAGTCTGCCGCGCCCGGTCCCTGAACGTCGAACCGCGAAAAGCCGGGCAGGTCCAGCACGCCGACACCGTCGCGCACTGCCTCGCATTCCTCGCGCACGCGCGCCTCCCAAGGGCCTGCACGATCCCAGGTCTGGGTCGCGGCCTCGGAGGTGTCGTCACCCGGCTGCGCGAACCAGTTGGCCCTCTCCCAGCCATTGTAGGCGCCCATGACACCGCCCAACGCTTTGACCCGATCATGCATTGGCGAGGTCTTGCGATCCCGCGCGGCGGGCCAGGAGTGATGCGGGAAATGCATGGCGTATTCGTGGCCGTAGACCTCCATCGCCTTGTCCACGCAGTACTGCGGGTCGGTGTGATCGGTGAACCGGCGGGGGTCGGTGGCCCACATGTCCCATTCGGTCTGGCCCTCGGTGACCCATTCCGCCAGCACCTTGCCCGCACCGCCCGCCTGGGTGATGCCGAAGGTAAAGACACAGGCCTCGAAGGCATCGGGCACGCCGGGCATCGGACCCAGCAAGGGCAGACCGTCCGGCGCATAGGGGATGGGGCCGTTGATATTGCGCCCCACACCGCCCTCACCCAACAGCGGGACGCGCGCCATCGCGTCCTCGATGTACCACTCCAGCCGCTCCAGGTCGTCAGGATAGAGCTGGAACGAGAAATCCTCGGGCATGGGATCGTCGGGCGTGATCCAGTGCGCCTTGCAGTTGCGCTCGTAGGGGCCAAGGTTCAGGCCGAATTTCTCCTGCCGCAGGTAGTAACTGCTGTCCACATCCCGCAGCAGGGGTAACTTGCTGTTCTCCTGTGACCATTCCTTCAGCGCCGGGATCTCCTCGGTCAGGAAATACTGGTGGCTCATGACCGCCATCGGCACGGTGCGCCCACCGAAGGGCCTGAACCACTCGCCAACGCGCTGCGCGTAGTAACCGGCCGCATTCACCACCTTTTCGCAACGGATGTCGCCCTTGTGCGTGTGCACGATCCATTCACCGTTCTCGCGGCTGACACCCGTCGCCGGGCAGAACCGCTCGATCCGCGCCCCGGCCAGACGCGCGCCCTTGGCAAGGGCCTGGGTCAGCTGCGCCGGGTCGATGTCGCCGTCATCGGGATCGTAGAGCGCGCCGGCCAGATCATGTGTCTCAAGGAACGGGTAGCGCGCCTTCAGATCCGAAACCGCGAGCATTTCAAGGTTCATGCCCTGGTACTGCCCCATCGAGCGCGCGCGCTCGAACTCCATCATGCGTTCACGCGAATGGCCAAGGCGGATCGACCCGGTGACATGGTAGTTCATCGGGTAATCGACCTCATCCGCAAGCCGACGGTAAAGGTCCAGCGAATAGCGCTGCATGTTCATCACCGCCCAGGAGGTGCTGAACGAAGGACAATTGCCGGCCGCGTGCCAGGTCGACCCGGCGGTCAGCTCGTTCTTTTCCAACAGGACACAGTCCCAACCCGCCTTGGCAATGTGATAGGCACAAGAGGCGCCGACCGCCCCGCCGCCGATGATGACCACCCGGGCCTGTGTCGGAAAATCGGACATGATCGCCTCGTTCATTTTTGCGGAACCCCGTCCGCGATCTCGTAGTAATCGCCCTTGTCGGCGGTGAAGATGTGCTTTTCCAGGCGCAGCCCGGTCGGCGTGTCCAGCGCCCCCAGGGCAAAGCTCATCGTGTCCTCGTCATGGGCGTGCCAGAACAGGAAACTGCCGCAGGTCGGGCAAAACCCCCGCTGCGCACTGGCAGAGCTGTCGTACCAGCGCACCGGCCCCGAGATCCGCAGCGCCGCGCGCGGGACATAGGCAGAGGCCCAGAGATGCCCCGACTGGCGCCGACACTGACCGCAGTGGCAGACGCTGACACCCTTGGGTGTTGCGTCGGTTTCAAAGGTAATGGCCCCACAAAGGCATTGCCCGCTGGTCATGATCTCGACTCCGATCTTGGGGAAGAAGCGCACAGTGCCGCTTCTTCTTTCTGAGAATACTCCCGCCGGAGGCATCCGACTGCGCCACTGGCACCCCGCCCCGGCATCAGTAGACGGGCGGCGCAATCACCCAGATCGCCACCGCAGCCTCATCAAAGGGGTTTTCCCAGCGGAACGGCTCGCCCCGGATACGGAAACTGTCACCGGGATGGATCGTGAAACGCGCCCCCCCGATGGTCAGCACCAGCTTTCCGGACACCAGGTAGCCCAGTTCCTGGGTGGGCCGCGTCACCGTCTCGCCGATCTCGGAATGCGGCTCGAAGGTGGAATGCACCATCTCGAAATCATCGGTCAGGTCGGGCGAAAGCAGTTCCTCGACCAGCCCCGTCATGCGGGATCCGATCGGGCGGCGCGTGCCGTGGCGAACGATCCGGCCAGCCTCCGGCCCGACCGTGGCCTCGTGCCGGGCCAGCGTGGAAACAGAGACCTGCAGCGCATCGGCCAGGTGACGCAGGTCGGTGATCGAGGGGTCGGAAAGATCACGTTCCACCTGGCTCAGCCACCCGACAGAGCGGCCAAGCCGGTCGGCCAGTTGCTGCAGCGTCAGCCCGCGCGTGCGCCGCAGCGCGCGCAGATCGGCGCCAAGCGTCTTGGGCAGCGGGGAGGGATGCGACATCGTGTTGTCCGTGAAAAAACAGGTTCAGATTTCACGTTGCCCGAGTCGCATGAAATTTCCAAGACCTTTTTCACGAAAAGCCCGAAGTCTCGCGATAAAATGCGCCCAGAAGGGTCTGTGGGATGTCGGTGAACGGGGCCGGATTCCCGGCCCCTCTCCGGGTCAGATCCGTTCGATGGCGATGGCCGTTCCTTCGCCGCCGCCGATGCAGATCGCCGCCACGCCCCGTTTCGCCCCGCGATTTTCCAGCGCGTTCAGCAGCGTGACGATGATCCGCGCTCCCGAAGCGCCGATCGGGTGGCCCAGAGCACAGGCGCCTCCGTTGACGTTCACCACATCGCGCGGCAGACCCATTTCATGCATGAAAGCCATTGGCACCACGGCAAAAGCCTCGTTCACCTCCCAGAGGTCGACATCGCCGATCTTCCAGCCGATCCGCTCCAGCAGCTTGCGCGCGGCCGGAACGGGGGCCGTGGGGAACAGGGAGGGGGCCTGCGCGTGCGATGCGTGCCCCAGGATCCTGGCCCGGGGCGTCGCCCCGGCGGCCACGGCGGCCTCCAGGGTCGACAGCACCAGTGCCGCCGCCCCGTCAGAGATCGAGGAGGAATTGGCCGCTGTCACCGTGCCATCTTTGCGGAAGGCGGGCTTCAGCATCGGGATCTTTTCGGGCCGCGCCTTGCCGGGTTGTTCGTCACGGGTGATGATTTCCTCGCCGTGCCGCATGTGCAGGGTGACAGGCGTGATCTCGTCATCGAAGGCACCAGAGCGTTCCGCGTCCAGGGCGTTGGACAGGGAGGCCAACGCATACTGGTCCTGCGCCTCGCGGGTGAACTGGAAAGCCTCGGCGCAATCCTCGGCAAAGGTGCCCATCAGGCGGCCCTTGTCATAGGCGTCCTCCAGCCCGTCGAGGAACATGTGGTCGATGACCTGTCCATGCCCGATGCGGGCGCCGCCGCGCATCTTGGGCAGCATGTAGGGCGCCTGGGTCATCGACTCCATCCCGCCTGCGACGACGGTTGCGGCATGGCCCAGCGCAAGCCGGTCCCAGGCCATCATCGCGGCCTTCATGCCGGACCCGCACATCTTGTTCAGCGTTGTGGCCGGCACCTCTTCGCCCAGTCCCGCGGCAAAACCGGCCTGGCGCGCGGGGGCCTGCCCCTGTCCCGCCGGCAGTACGCAGCCCATCAGCAGTTCGTCGACCGCGGGCCGACCCGCCTGCGACAGCGCCGCGCGGATCGCCGCGCCACCCAAAGTGCTGGCCGCCTGTTCGGCGAAAACCCCCTGAAAGCCCCCCATCGGCGTCCGCGACGCCCCGGTGATCACGACAGTTTCCATGCGAATGCCTCCCTTTACCCGGATGTGCATACAGAAAGGTAAGGATTGCCGTCTAGGGTCCTCCCGATCCATGACTTGGGGAACCGCATGAGACTTACCACAGATCACCGCGAAGGCGTGGACATCATCACGGTCGACGCAGCCCGAATCGATGCCGCCGTGGCGATTCAATTCAAGGACCGCATGCGCGAGATCCTGGGAAACGAGAAACCCCGCTACGTGCTGGACCTGAGCCAGGTCGATTTCATCGATTCCAGCGGCCTGGGCGCAATCGTCGCGGCGATGAAACTGATGCCGAAGGGCGGCAAACTGGAACTGGCCGGCCTGCGCCCCGCGGTGGACAAGGTATTCCGCATGACGCGGATGGATTCGATCTTTGCCATCCACCCCTCCGCCGAAGCCGCCGCCGGCGCTTGATCCCGGGCCGGAGCGACAGACCATGCAGGCGGAGCGGCTCGAGGACGGCGCATTCCTGGTTTGCTGCCGAATGGACAGCACGGCAGAAGATGTGCGCGCGACCCTGACAGGCATCAACGAGCTGCTGCAGGGCCAGGAAATGGCCCCGCCGCGGGACAGCAACTGGGAACTGGTGATCGCCGAAGTCCTCAACAACATCGTCGAACATGCCTATGAGGATCGGGCCGGCGGCGACATCCTGCTCCGGCTGGTGTTCTCGCCAGACAGGCTGTCGGTGGAATTCACCGATTTCGGCCAGCCCATGCCCAGTGGAACGCCCCCATCGGGCGCGCCGGTAGACCTCGATGTCTCGGTCGAGGAATTGCCGGAGGGCGGGTTTGGCTGGTTCCTGATCCGCTCGCTGTCCGAAAACCTCGACTATCATCACGACGGGGAAAGCAACCGGCTCCGCCTGTCCATCCCCCTGCGCTGAACCGGACAGCGGCGCAAGTGTCGCCGAATTGCCCGGGGCGCGCCCAAATGCGGCCCGGATTCGCAGCCATCCTGTTTCCTGTAAGCTGCATAAGGCTTCCCTCGGCGTCGCGCGTTTTCAGCCCCCACCCAGTGCGCGGCGCCGAGGACTTCCCCCCGAACATCATACATTCGTCGCCGCCCGTCGCGATCAATCCTCGCCCGGGCCGCCGGTTGATGCCCGTGCCTGCACGGTGCCATGACATTACCCGGACACCTCCACATTTCCGCCCGCATTGGCGGGCAATTTGGTCTTGTAGCTGCATATGGCTTCCCTCGGCGTCACGCGTTTTCAGCCCCCACCCAGTGCGTGATGCCGAGGTTCCTTCCTCCCGATTGACGCCGCTAGACGCCACCGTATGCTCTGCCCGGCAACAAGGGAGCAGAGAGGCAGATGCGCGATTTCCACAGACCCGGACGATCCCCCGTGCTGGCCCTGAACGGGCTCTGCGCGACCTCGCACCCGCTGGCCGCGCAGGCCGCGGTCGACATCCTGCAACGCGGCGGCAATGCGATGGACGCGGCAATCGCCGGCGCCGTCCTGCTGGGCGTGGCCGAACCGGCGATGACCGGGCTGGGCGGCGACTGTTTTGCGCTGGTCTCACCCGCAGGCGGGGACGAGGTGGTCGCGGTCAACGGATCCGGCCGCGCACCGGCGGCGGCCAACGCCGCTGCCCTGCGCGCCGAAGGCCATCAGGCGGTGCCAGTGGCCAGCGCCCATGCCGTCACCATCCCCGGCGCGGTCGATGCCTTCTGCACCATGTCCGAACGCTGGGGCCGGCTGGGCCTGGCAGACAGCCTGGCACCCGCGATCCGGGCGATGGACGACGGCGTGCCGGTGGCGCCGCGCGTCGCCTTCGACTGGGACGAGGCCCAGGGGCGCCTGCAAGGCGCGGGACGGGCACACTACCTTGACGGCGGCGCGGTGCCCGTGACCGGCGGGATCTTTCGCCTGCCCGGCAATGCCGAAGTGCTGCGCCGCATCGCGGCCGAGGGGCGCGACGGCTTCTACGCCGGAGAGGTGGCCGAGGACATGTGCGCCACGCTGAACGCCGCCGGTGGCGTGCATAGCCTGGATGATTTCGCAGCGACCGCCTGTACCATCGGCGACCCGATCTCGGGGACCTACAAGGGCCGGGAGGTCCTGGAGCATCCGCCCAACGGCCAGGGCGTGACCGCCCATCTGCTGCTGAACATCCTGTCGCATTTCGACATTGCCTTGATGGACCCGTTCGGCGCCGAGCGCATCCACATCGAGGCCGAGGCCGCCAAGCTTGCCTATGATGCCCGCAACCGTTTCCTGGCCGATGCCGATCAAATGACCCGGCTGGACCACCTGCAAAGCCCGGAAACGGCCGCGCGGCTGGCGGCACTGATCGACCCCGGTCGGGCGATGGCCTCGGCCACGACCCTGTCCGAAGAGGTACACCGCGAGACGATCTACATCACCGTGGTCGACCGCGATCGCATGGCCGTCTCGCTGATCTACTCCATCTTCAACAGCTTCGGCTCCGGGATCGCCTCCGAGAAATACGGCATCCTGTTCCAGAACCGGGGCGCCGGCTTTACCCTGGCCGAGGGGCATCCGAACGAGATGGCCGGCGGCAAGCGACCAATGCACACGATCATCCCGGGAATGCTGGTCGAAGAGGGCCGCGTGGCCATGCCCTTTGGCGTCATGGGCGGACAGTACCAGCCCAATGGTCATGCGCGCGTGCTGACCAACATGATCGATTTCGGCATGGACCCGCAGGCCGCGCTGGACGCACCACGCAGCTTTGCCGATGGCAGAAAACTGCAGCTGGAACGGGGCCATGACGAGGCGGTCTTTGCCCGGCTGGCCGAGATGGGCCACGAGATCGAGGTGCCCAGCGCCCCGATCGGCGGCGCGCAGGCGATCCGCATCCACCGGAACGGCGTGCTCGAAGGGGCATCGGACCCGCGCAAGGATGGCTGCGCGATCGGCTATTGACGAAAGGAAACGCGCCCCGGGTCAAGCCCGGGGCGCGTGTCACTTGGATCAGAAACCGCTCAGTAGGAATACTCGGCGTAGATCCGGCTGAGGTCGCCGTTCCAGTCGCCGTTATAGTGCTCCAGCAGTTCGTCCGACGGCACGCTGCCGGATTCGACACTGTCCTTGAGCGCATTCAGGAAATGCGTCTCGTTCGGGACAAGTCCACCGGCACCGGGGCGCGCACGGGCCACCAGACCCGCCTCGGCGATCTCCAGCACGTTGCGCGCCAGGTCGTGCATCCGGATATCACCGACCTGAGCCTGCAAGCCGTCACGCGTCGCCGCGAGGCGCAGGGCCTCGCGGGTTTCCGCGTCCCAGCCCTTGGCCAGGTCCCAGACCGCGTCCAGCGCGGTCTGGTCGTACATCAGCCCGACCCAGAAGGCGGGCAGCGCACAAAGACGGCGCCAGGGGCCGCCATCGGCGCCACGCATCTCGATGTATTTCTTCATCCGCGCGTCCGGGAAGGCAGTGGTCAGGTGGTCGGCCCAGTCGGACAGCGTCGGCACCTCACCCGGCAATGCCGGCAGCTTGCCTTCAAGGAAATCGCGGAAGGACATGCCAAGCGCGTCGACATACACCCCGTCGCGGTAGACAAAGTACATCGGCACATCCAGCGCGTATTCGACCCAGCGTTCGAAGCCGAAACCCTCTTCGAAGACGAAAGGCAACATGCCGGTGCGGGAATCGTCCAGCGTCTCCCAGATCTGCATCCGCTTGGATTTGACGCCCACCGGCTTGCCCTCGAAGAAAGGCGAATTGGCAAACAGCGCCGTGGCCACGGGCGACAGCGCCAGCGCGACGCGCATCTTCTGCACCATGTCCGCCTCTGACGCGAAATCGAGGTTCACCTGAACGGTGCAGGTCCGGCGCATCATCTGTTTGCCCGTCGTGCCCACCTTGTCCATGTAGGCATCCATGAGCTTGTAGCGCCCCTTGGGCATGAGCGGCATTTCCTCATGCGTCCAGATCGGCGCGGCGCCCAGACCGATGAAACCCACGCCGATCTCGTCGGCGATGTCCTTGACCTGGGCCAAGTGCTCGTTCACCTCGTCGCAGGTCTGGTGAATGGTTTCCAGCGGCGCACCCGACAGTTCCAGCGCGCCGCCCGGCTCCAGACTGACATTGGCGCCGTCCTTGGTCAGGCCGATGATGTGGCCGCCCTCGTGGACGGGATCCCAGCCGTGGCGGTCGCGCAGCCCTTCGAGCACCGCGCGGATCGAACGCTCGCCGTCGTAGGGCAAGGGTTTGAGCGAGTCCTTGCAATAGCCGAACTTCTCATGCTCGGTGCCGATGCGCCATTGGTCCTTCGGCTTGCAGCCCGAGGCCAGGTACTCTGCCAACTGATCATGAGAGGTGATCGGCCCGCCGCCGGATTGGGGAATGGACATGTTGGGGCTCCCGGTCTGCTCGCGGTTCTGAACTTAACCTGTTGTCGCCAATCCGCCAGAGTGTCAATGCAGCCTTCTGGCGGCATCGCGCACAGATGCCGCGCGCCAGATGACAACCTGGTGTGCCGCGCCCTCTTGCATCTGGCGCAACATGTGCTCTGTCCGGATGCCCGGCAGGGTGGCGAAGGCATCGAACAGCTGGTCGGCGCCCTTGGCAGTCAGGGGAATTTCAAGACGCGGCTGGCCCGGCGCCATCAGCAGCCAGACCGGCGGTTCCGAGGTCGGATCGAGGCTAAGTGCCTCGAGCGCGTCCAGATCGACGATCCCGCCCGACAGCGGCCCGAAATAGCTGACCCGACGTTCGACCACCTGCACCACGCCGGGGCCGCCGCCGCCCCGGCGAAAGCGCGCGCGCTGCACGCCGGTGACTGTCAGGGCCACGCCAAGGAGGATCACCAGGTAGCCGATCCAGTGCAGCAGCCCGCCGCCGGTGAAGAACCCCCAATAGGCACCCAGCGCCATTGTGGCGAGCCCGATCAGCGCCTCCTGCCACTGGCGCAGGGTCTGGGCGGCTTCGCGGCGGATCACCGGGGGTCTCCCAGTAGGATGGCCTTGTCCAGCATGGCGATGCGATAGCCGCCGACACGGGCAAAGCCGATGCGTTCATAGGTCTTGGCCGCCTCCGGCGATGCGGCGAACAGAATGGCGGTCGTGGCGCCCTGCCCTGCCATTTCTGCCAGAAGCGCCTGCACAACCTGCCCGCCGAACCCCTGTCCGCGCCGGTCCGGGGGAACGAAGACCCCGCCGACCTGGACCGCCTGCCCGGCCTTGGCGTTGATCGCAGCCATCGCCACGGGACTGCCGTCGCGATCCATGATGCGGATGCGCGGCGCCCCCACGGCCAGTTCGGCCCGGCGCGTTGCGGCGGCGTGCAGTTCGCCCGGCGGCGCTGTCTGCGTTTCCGTCATGTACTGCGCGAACCAGTCGGACAGCCACGGCACATCCGCCTCGGCAGGCGGGCGGACGTCGCTGCCAGGGGTCAGGCCACCGATGTCCATACGGTAGAGCGGTTCGATCCGGTTCAGCCTCCAGGCCTCTGGCGGGACGGGCAGCGCGTCCATGATCACCTGCACCTGCTCCACCTCACCGGTCATGCCCTGTAACGTGTATCCCTTCAGCAGGTGGGCATAGGTCTGCGCCTCTGTGGCCGTCAGCCCGGGCAACTGGCACATCAGGAAGCCGCCGTTGGTGCAGCCGAAGACCCCCGTGATGCCATCGCCGGTCTCACGCAGGAAAAAGGCGGTGCCATGCGGATGGGTGGTGTCCTCGGTGCCGTGCGCCTCAAGGTTGCCCAGGAGAAACATCGACGTCTCGACATGGGCGTCGAGAAAGGCCGCCATCGGGCCGATGTCTGCGGGCGTTGCCTTGCGGATCATCGCCAGTCTCCCAGGGTGGTCTGCCAGAGGGTCAGTGCTGCCACGGCGGCGGTGTCCGCACGCAGGATGCGCGGGCCAAGCGCCACCGCATGCGCATAGGGCAGCGCGTGCAGCCGGGCGCGTTCGGCATCGGAAAAGCCGCCTTCGGGCCCAATGAGAATCGCCCAGGGGGCATCGGTGTCGGGCAGGCGCGCGTGTGCCCCGGCCTGCGCCTCGTCGCAGAACATCAGCTGCCGGCCCTCGGGCCAGTCGGCCAGAAGCCGGTCCAGCCGGTGCAGCTCCGTGACCTCGGGAACGAAGGTGGCGCCGCATTGCTCGGCCGCCTCGGTGGCATGGGCCTGCAACCGGTCCTGCCGGATGCGTTCGGAATTCGTGAATTCCGTCTGGATGGGCAGGATGCGGCGCGCGCCCATCTCGACCGATTTCTCGACGATGAAATCGGTGCGCGCCTTCTTGATCGGCGCGAACATCAGCCAGAGATCGGGCGGCATCGACTGCGGCGCGATCCGGTTACGACAGACCAGCGTGCCGCCACGCTTGCCGGCCTCGACGACCTCGGCGCGGTATTCGCCGTCCTGCCCGTTGAACAGGGCCACCTGCGCGCCGTTGGTCAGCCGCATCACCCCAAAGAGATAATGCGCCTGCTCCCGCGACAGGGTCACCTGTTGTTCCTCGGCCAAAGGGTGCTCTACAAAGAGCCGGATTTTCGGTGTCACCGTCATGGAGGGGACCATATGTCCGGGACGCATCAGAGACCAGAGGCCGAAGGACAGGTCCGCGACGCAGTGCGCGGCAACTGGGTCGACAGCTGGGCGCCGCAGTGGACGCGGCCTTACCTGCGATTGAGCCGCGCGGACCGGCCCATCGGGACATGGCTGCTGTTGCTGCCCTGCTGGTGGGGACTGCTGCTGTCGATGGTCAACAACGGGCAGGCCTACTGGTTCGACCTGTGGATCTTTGCGGGCTGCGGGATCGGGGCGGTGCTGATGCGCGGGGCGGGCTGCACCTGGAACGACATCACCGACCGCGGCATCGACGGGTCGGTGGCCCGGACGGCCTCGCGCCCGATTCCCTCGGGGCAGGTGACGACGAAACAGGCCCTCGCCTGGGCGGTCATCCAGTCCCTGATCGCCTTCTGCATCCTCATCACCTTTCCGCCCGCGGCCATCGCGCTGGGGGTTCTGAGCCTCTTGCCCGTCGCGGTCTATCCCTTTGCCAAGCGGTTCACATGGTGGCCGCAGATCTTCCTGGGCATCGCCTTCAACTGGGGCGCCCTGCTGGCCTGGACCGCCCACAGCGGGCGGTTGGAACTGCCCGCGGTACTGCTGTACCTGGCCGGAATGGCGTGGACGCTGTTCTATGACACCATCTACGCCCACCAGGACAAGGAAGACGACGCCCTGATCGGGGTGAAATCCACCGCCCGCCTGTTTGGCGATGATACCCCGAAATGGCTGCGCCGGTTCCTGGTCGCAACCGTCGTGCTGATGGGACTGGCCATCGTGGCGGCAGCGCCGGACGGCAACCTGCTGGCCCTGATCCTGATGATCGGCGGCCCCTGGGCAATGGGCTGGCACATGGTCTGGCAATTGCGGCGCCTGAAGATGGACGATCACGACCGGTTGCTGAGCCTGTTCCGATCCAACCGGGACGCCGGGCTGTTGCCTGTGCTGTTTTTCGCCATCGCCCTGATCGCCTGATTGCACCCCCCGACGGGCTTGCGTATCAGTTCTGAAAAAACAAGGAAAACCCAGCGCCCATGCGCCTCTCCTCGTTAGTCATCACTGGTGGCATATTCGCCGCGGCGGGCGTGCTCAGCCTCGTGACCGCAAATTTCGCCGGCAACGCCGTGGAACGCGCCTCGTTGACCGGCGTCCTGTCCGAACTGGATTCGGACGGTCTGACCTGGGCCGAGGTCGACACCAACGGCCTTCAGGTCTTTCTTTTCGGCACCGCCCCGGACGAAGCGGCGCGCTTCCAGGCGCTGAGCGCGGCGGGGCGCGTCGTCGATGCCAGCCGGGTGATCGACCAGATGCTGGTCGAAGAGCCCGAGGCAATCGCACCACCCAGTTTCTCGGTCGAGATCCTGCGCAACGACGCCGGGATATCCGTGATCGGACTGGTCCCGGCCTCCACCGATCGCGATGCGCTGATCGAGGGTTTTCGCAGCCTTTCAGGCGACGGTCAGGTAATGGACCTTCTGGAAACCGCCGATTTCCCGGAACCCGACGGCTGGGCCGACGCGCTGGGATTTGCCTCTGCCGCCCTCAAGGACCTGCCCCGCTCCAAGATTTCCGTCGCCGCCGACCAGGTGGCGATCAAGGCCATGACCGAAAGCCCCGAGGCCCGCAGCCGGCTGGAAACCGCACTGTCCCGGCGCAAGCCTCAGGACCTGCGCCTGGCGTTGGATTTCTCGGCCCCGCGCCCGGTCATCTCTCCATTCACGCTGCGCTTTGCCATCGACGCGGACGGCGCACGGTTCGACGCCTGCTCCGCCGATACAGAGACCGGTCGCGACCGTATCCTGCGGGCCGCCGCCCAGGCCGGCCTCGAAGGCAAGGCAAGCTGCCGGCTGGGTCTGGGCGTGCCGTCGCGCCGCTGGGCCGACGCGGTGGAAATCGGCATTGCCAAGCTGGCGGAACTGGGCGGAGGCACGCTGACCTTCTCGAATGCGGACGTATCCCTTGTCGCGCTGGAAGGCACCAACCAGGCCCTGTTCGACCGGGTTGTCGGCGAGCTGGATGCCGCGCTGCCCGATCTCTTTGCCCTGACCGCCGACCTGCCCAAGGCACCCGAGGCGGAACCCGAGGGCGCACCGGATTTCGTGGCCACGCTCAGCCCCGAGGGGGCCGTGCAGCTGCGCGGGCGGCTGGGCACGGAACAGGCCCGCGCCACGGCGGACAGTTTTGCCCGGGCGCTTTTCAGCTCCGAGGCTGTCTACACCGCGGCCCGCGTCACAGAGGGCGTGCCCGGGGACTGGACGGTGCGGGTTCTCGCCGGTCTCGACGCTTTGGCGCTGTTGTCGCATGGCGCGGTCACGGTGACACCCGACCTTGTGACCGTCACCGGCAAGACCGGCAACACGGAGGCCAGCGCCCAGATCGCGGATTTGCTGGTGGCCAAGCTGGGTGAAGCCGCGGCCTTCGAGATCGACGTGGAATACGTCGAGGCGCTGGACCCGGTTGCCGGCCTGCCCACGCCCGAGGAATGCGAGGCGATGATCGTCGAGATCATCGGCGACAGAAAGATCACCTTCGAGCCCGGTTCCGCCCGGCTGGATGCCTCGGCCGAGGACATCATGGACGAACTGGCCGACCTGCTGAAGCAATGTGGCGACATCGCGCTGGAAATCGGTGGTCACACCGACAGCCAGGGCCGCGAGATCATGAACCAGGAGCTGAGCCGCGACCGCGCCCAGGCGGTTCTGGACGCCCTGCGCGCGCGGCGGGTTCCCACGCGGTCCTACACCGCCAAGGGCTATGGCGAGACGATCCCGATTGCCGACAATGGCACCGAGGAAGGCCGCGAGGCCAACCGCCGGATCGAATTCAAGCTCTTGAAACCCGAACCGGAAGAGGGTGAAGAAGGGGCGGAACCGGGCGATTCGGACCCGGCCGCGGATTCAGATCCTGTTGCGGCAGACGCCGACCCGGAAACGGTGGACGCGCCCCCCGCAATCGAACCCGGTGCACCGGCAGAGGCGCAACCGGATCCGGAACTGGGCAGGATCAGGCCGCCAAAGGGCAGAGGAACTGGGGATGAATAGGACCGAATTCATCGTGACGACCGCAGCGATCCTCTTCGTTGCCTTCCTGCTGGGCTGGTTCGCCCATTGGCTGGTGCATCGGTTCAAGCGCGTCAGCCAGGCCGACATGGACCAGCTGGAAAAGATGAGCCAGGAGTTGCACGAGGCCGAGGAAACGCGCGACCAGGCCATCACTTACCTGCAACAGCGCGAGGCCGAGCTGACCAACCAGCTGGCCCAGACCGAGGCCGAGCTGTCGGCGGCGATGGAGGGCCTGCGCGAGGCGCGTTCGGACGCCGAGGAAATGCGCGCCCACGTCGAGCGGATGAACCAGCAGGCCTGAAACGGGCCTGAGGGCCCCGGCCCTTTCCAGAGCGGTCGGTATATGGGATGAGCGGGTCGACAATCGCTCGACGAGGACCCGCCGACATGACCCAGATCATCACCGCCCTTTCCGAAATCTCCGACCGTTACGACGCGCTCTTCGTCGATCTCTGGGGTTGCGTGCACAACGGCGTGCAGGCGATCCCCTCGGCCGTCGAGGCGCTGCAGGGCTACCGCCAGCGCGGCGGCTGCGTGATCCTCGTGACCAACGCCCCTCGCTCTCGCCACGAGGTCGCCAAGCAACTGGACCGTTTCGGCGTGCCTCAGGATGCCTGGGACGACATTGCCACCTCCGGCGACAGCGCCCGGGCCGCGATGTTCCGCGGCGCCGTCGGGCGCAAGGTCTGGTTCATGGGGCAGGCCTTTGACCATTCCTTCTTTGAACCGCTCAAGATCATCGAGGACCCGGTCGAGATCGAGCGGGTCGAGCTGGACGAAGCCGAGGGCATCATCTGCTGCGGTCCCTTCGACCCCCACGCCGACCCCGAGGTGAACCGCCCGGAATTCCTCTATGCCAAGCAGAAGGGCATCAAGCTGCTCTGCGCCAATCCCGACATCGTCGTCGACCGGGGCGAGCGGCGGGAATGGTGTGCGGGCGCGCTGGCGAAACTTTATACCGAGATGGGCGGCGAGAGCCTGTATTTCGGCAAACCGCATCCGCCGATCTACGACTTGGCCCGCCGCCGCCTTGCCGAACACCGCAAGGGTGTGCCGGACGCGGGCATCCTGGCCATCGGCGACGGCGCGCATACCGACATCGACGGGGCGATGGGCGAGGATATCGATTCCCTCTTCATCAGCGGCGGATTGGCGCGGGCAGAGACCAAAACGACGCAGCAACCCGACCCAGACGCGCTAAAGGCCTATACCGAAAAGGAAATGATCAATCCCATCTTCACCATTGGAACGCTTCGATGAGGCAGATTTTGCTTGCCTTTGCTGCAACCGCAAAGTAATAAAATTACCGAAAGCGCGGACAACCCGCGCATTTATTACCGTACGGTTTGCACATGGAGGGCCGGATGTTGGACAATATGCCCCGCGGCACGATCTGCATCGAAGACATCGAAATGGGGATGACCCGCTACCTGCGCAAACAGGTGACGGATCAGGACATCGAGATGTTCGCCGAGGTCTCGACCGACCGGAACCCGGTGCACCTGGATGACGACTATGCCCAGGACACGATCTTCGAAGGGCGCATCGCCCACGGAATGCTGACCGCCGGCCTGATCTCTGCCGTCATCGGCGAGCAGCTGCCGGGTCACGGCACGGTCTACATGGGCCAGACGCTGAAATTCCTTGGCCCCGTGCGCCCCGGCGACATGGTCTATGCAGAGGTCAAGGTGATCGACATCGACCACGCCAAGCGCCGCGTGACGCTGGAAACCCATTGCTCGGTCGATGGCAAGAAGGTGCTGATCGGCGAGGCCAAGGTGCTGGCGCCGTCGCGCAAGTTCGACTGATCGGTCGGCCCTCTGGCCATCAGTACGCGTCTTGAGCGCCCCGCGTGCCGGACCTATGGTCCGGCACGATTCATTTTCCCGAGGGCTTTCATGATACGCTGTCTTTCCCTGTTTCTCCTCGCCGCCGGACCGGTTGCCGCCGACTGTTCCACGTCCGACGCCACCTTTGTCCAGTGTCGTATCGCGGGGTCAACGAAGATCCTCGAGGTCTGCGCGGAGCAGGATGCCGCCGTCTATCGCTTTGGCCCTGCTGGGCGCCCAGAGATGGAGCTGTTCGAACCCTATGCCATGCTCGACTACCAGCCCTGGCCAGGTGTCGGACGGGACATCTGGGAAGAGGTCAGTTTTCGCAAGGAAGAATACGGCTATACCGTCTTCGCCGGGGTCGAACGGCAAGTCGGTGCCACCGAAACGTCGCAACGCTTTGGCGGCGTGACCGTCTCCAAGGACGGAAAGGACCTCGCCCGGCTGGAATGCGATCCGGATACGGTGACCTTCGGGTTCGGAACGGGTTTGTCGGACGGCAAGTCCCGCGCTGGCTATCGCTGGTTGCCGGGCGAGGGCTGGGTACGCTGATCCCGCCGGGCGGCTCTTCGGCCGGTCCCGTCCGCATAGCACGCGCGTCCCTCGACGGTCGCGCGTACCTTATAGCGTGCCCTCAACCCTAGCGGGCACGGAAGCCGCGGACGCGGCAACTTTCAGATATTATTCAGAACTTCTTCAGGACATGCCCCCGGGGCCAAACCGTAGGATCGACGCCATATTTCAGCGGAGGTCCATTCATGATAGAACTAGTCTTTGTTACCTGCCTACTCCTTGACCGCGGTCACTGCGAAGAACGGCACTTCCTTTTCCAGGACGTCAGCCTGATGGCCTGCATGCTGCACGGACAGGCCGAGCTTGCAAAATGGACGAACAGCCACCCGGGCTGGCGCCTGCACAGCTGGAAGTGTCGCATCCACGATCCGCGCCAGGCAGACGCCTGACATCCTCAGCGCAGGGCGTCGAAACCGAAACCTGCCGGGATGGCATCGCGCCCCTCCAGCATCAGGTCAGCCATGACCTCGCCCACCTTGGGCGCCATGCCAAAACCGATCTTGAACCCGCCGTTGGCCACGAAATGCCCGGCACGTCCCGGCCAGCCCCCCAGAAGGGGCGCCCGAGAGCGGGCGCGCGGGCGGACTCCGGCCCAACGCTCCAGCACGGCGGCGCCATGCAGGGCAGGCACTGCCGCATATGCGCGATCGACCAGCGCCTGGCACTGATCATCCACCGACAGCGGATCGTCAAAGTCACGCTCCGAGGTCGAGCCTACGGCCACGGTCCCATCTGCATGGGGGACGATGTGCAGCCCATCGACGAACAACTGCGGATCGTCCTGCGCCGCGTAGCGAAGGAGCACCGCCTGCCCTTTCACCCCGTCTCCGACCTTGCGGCCCAGCGCCTCGGTCAGGTCGTGAAGGCCCCTCCAGCCCGTCGCCCAGACCACGGCCCCCGCGTCCGGCGCCTCGGTCACGATCTCGACGCCGGACACCTCCAGCGCTGCCACCAGTGCGGCGCAGGCGCGGCGCGGACACATGCGGGCCGTCAGAGTATCACGGATCAGCATGCCCGAAGGGGTCTGCGGTGACAGACCGGACAGCCCCTCGGCCGGGATCACCTCCCAATGCGCCCTGCCCTGCCAAAGCGCCTCGGCCCCCTCGGCACGGGTTCGGGCCAGGGCGATGGCGGCTTCATCCGCAAGCGGCTGCAACCGGCCGGTGCGGGCATAGCCGGGACTGACGCCGCCGGTTTCCCCGACCCTCGCCCAGAACCCTTCTGCCATCAGCAGGCTGTCGAGCTGAAAGGCCTTCTTCTCGTTCCAGTTCTCGGGCACATGCGGCGCCAGCGCGCCGACGATCCCGCCCGACGACCCGGCCCCCGGGCCATAGGGGTCGACGACGCGCACCTTCGCGCCCCGCCGCGTGCAGGCCCAGGCCACCGACAGGCCGAAGATCCCCGCCCCGCGCACCGTCACCTCGACGCTTGCCATTGCCTGCCCTCCTCGTCAGAACTCGGCCCGTTGATAAGGAAGAATGCCATGCCCGACCAGAGCAGCGATCTGGACTGGCGGGACGAGATCCCGGTCTCGACCCGTTTCGACGACCCCTATTACAGCCTGGAAAACGGGCTGGCCGAAACCGCGCATGTCTTCCTGTCGGGCAACGGCCTGCCGGACCGGTTCCGCGACGGGTTCCGGATCGCAGAGCTGGGGTTTGGCACCGGGCTGAACCTTCTGGCCGCGCTGCGGCTCTGGCGCGCCTCCGGTCAAACCGGCGTCCTGCATTTCACGACTTTCGAGGCCTTCCCCCTGTCGCCCGCCGAAATGACACGCGCACAGGCAAGGTTCCCGGAGATCGAAGATCTTGCCGACGCGCTGGCGCCGCACTGGGGACAGGCGCGTTTTGACCTGCCCGACCTGCACTTCGAGATGATCCAAGGCGACGCCCGCGAAACCCTGCCGCGCTGGGACGGTCTGGCCGATGCCTGGTTCCTCGACGGGTTCTCGCCGGCCAAGAACCCCGAGCTTTGGGACGCGGATCTGATGGCAGAGGTCGCCCGGCACATGCCCCCCGGCGCCACAGCGGCGACCTACACGGCAGCCGGCCACGTCCGCCGCGCCCTTGCGGCAGCGGGGCTTGAGGTCACACGCGTGGCGGGATATGGCCGGAAACGTCACATGACGACAGCCCTAAAACCGCCGGTCCCCGGCTGACCCCGCGCGACGGGGCCATGCCACGCGACGGCGCGACCCCGGACATATCGCAATGGCTCAGCAGAACACGCGCCTCGGCATCTGGCTCATGGTGGCCACCACCTTCGTCTTTGCCCTGCAGGACGGCATTTCGCGCCACCTGGCGGGGGAATACAACGTCATGATGGTGGTGATGATCCGTTACTGGTTCTTCGCCGCCTTCGTGCTGACGGTGGCGGGCCGCAAGGCGGGGGGCCTGCGCGCGGCGGCGCAAAGCGCCTTTCCCTGGCTGCAGGTCTTTCGCGGTGCGCTCCTGGTGGTCGAGATCAACGTGATGGTCTTGGCCTTCGTCTTCCTCGGTCTGGTCGAAAGCCACGCTGTCTTTGCCGCCTATCCGCTGCTTGTGGCCGCGCTGTCCGGCCCGGTGCTGGGCGAACACGTCGGCTGGCGCCGCTGGACGGCCATCGCGGTGGGCTTTGTCGGGGTCATCATCATCCTGCAGCCCTCGGGCGGGGTCTTCTCACCCTATGCCGCCATCCCGTTGCTGGCGGCGCTGATGTTCGCCCTATACGCATTGCTGACGCGCTACGTTGCGCGGGGGGACAGTTCCGCCACCTCGTTCTTTTACACCGGCGTGTCCGGCGTCGTCGTGGCCACGGCGATCGGGGGCTGGTTCTGGGTGCCCATGACCGGACCGGACTGGGCCTGGATGGGCCTCCTGTGCCTGACCGGCGCAGCGGGACACTACCTGATGATCCGCGTCTACGAGGTGGCCGAGGCCAGCGCGGTTCAGCCCTTTGCCTACCTGCAACTGGTCTTTGCCAGCACCCTCGGGCTGGTCGTCTTTGGCGAGACGCTGCGCTGGAACGTGGTCTTCGGTGCCGGGATGATCGTGGCGGCCGGGCTCTTTACCCTGTGGCGCGCACGTCAGAAAGAGGGTTGAAGACCCCAAGGCACCCGCCGTGTTTCTTTGGGCTCCAAATACCTCAGGGGTGAATGGACCGCAGGTCCAGAGGGGGCAGCGCCCCCT
>NZ_JARAMO010000007.1:0-36534 GCF_028807275.1 Mameliella sp. AT18 | reverse complement strand
CTGACCGAGGCCGCGTACATCTGATCATAACGCGAAAGGTCGACGTGGGCCTTGGCCGCCAGTTCGGCCGAGGGCGGATAGACGGGGGTGGCTGTCTCGGGTGTGGTCTGTTCGGTCATGAAGGAGCTCCCTCTCCGTTTTGATCCGGCGGCACGCCATTCCCTAGCGTCACCGCGTTCAAGTGGGACAATACCCGAAACGGAAAAGAAATAAATATTGTTAGCGTTATGAATGATTTAGATGTAAATAGTTTTCACAGACAACCTGCAAATCGTAAACAAATTTGCCCGCGAGCCGCTAAGCCCCTTGTTTTAATGACGCCTCGGTCAGCCCCTTGTAAGGGTGTCCGACCACCAATTGTGCATCTTGTGGTTGTCGCGCTTGGCGGAGCAGGTGTGACAAAAGGATGCGGTATGCCGATGTATGCCGATTGTTAGCGCTCGCCAATGCGAATCCCCTTTTGGCCCAAGGCCCTTGAACCGCGGGGGCATTCGACTAACCTCCCGGCGAGGCGGAGAATACCGCTGGACACATAGGGGAGGATCATATGTCCAACATCACTGCAAAACTGCTGGCGACGACCATTGCCGCGACCCTGGCCACACAGGCCGCCGCGACGGAATGGAACGTCTCGACCTGGGGCTCGCGTCGCGCCTTTACCGAGCACCTGCACAAGATCGCCGAACTGGTCTCGGAAAAGACCGGTGGTGCCTTCACCATGAACATTTCCTACGGTGGCCTGTCCAAGAACACCGAGAACCTCGACGGAATTTCCATCGGCGCCTTCGAGATGGCGCAGTTCTGCGCCGGCTACCATCCCGACAAGAACCGCGCGATCACCGTGCTGGAACTGCCTTTCCTGGGCGTGTCCACGCTGGAAGAGGAAGTGGCCGTGAGCCATGCAATCTATGACCATCCGGCGGTGGCCGAGGAAATGGCGCAGTGGAACGCCCGAATGCTGATGACCTCGCCCATGCCGCAATACAACCTCGTGGGCACCGGAGAGCCGCGCGACGAGCTGACCGAGTTCGACGGCATGCGGGTGCGCGCCACCGGCGGCCTTGGCAAGGCGTTCAGCGCAGTGGGGGGTGTGCCGACCAGCGTGACCTCGTCCGAAGCCTACCAGGCGATGGACTCGGGCGTCGTGGACACGGTGGCCTTTGCCCAGCATGCGCACCTCTCCTTCGGCACGATCAACCAGGCGGACTGGTGGACGGCCAACCTGAACCCGGGCACCGTCAACTGCCCCATCGTGGTCAACATCGACGCCTATGACTCGTTGCCTGACGACCAGCGCCAGGCGCTGGACGAATCCGTGGACGAGGCGATCGCCTATTACCTCGAGAACTACGGCAAGCTGCTGCAGCGCTGGGACGAGGTGCTGGAGGAAAAGGGCGTTCAGAAGGTCATGATCACCGACGACGAGCTGGCCAAGTTCCGCCAGGTCGCCGGTCAGCCGCTGCACGATGCCTGGATCCAGGACATGAGCGCCCGCGGTCTGCCCGCGCAGGAACTCTATGATCTGGTGTTCTCGACCCTCGAAAAGGCGCGCGCCTCCAACTGAGGCGGGCCCATCGCGCCCCGGCCTTGCGCCGGGGCCTCCCGCCGGGTCTTCGTGATCCGGCCGGAGGTTCCGACATGGGGCCGGGGCCTGCGTTTCTCCGGACATGAGAGGTGAGCGATGGCGGGACATGCCTCCGTCCTCGAAGATGACAGCCTGCTGTCGCGGCTGGACCGTGCGCTTGCGCGGGTCGAATGGGGCATGGCGCTGGTTTCCGGCGTCGGGGCCTTTGCGCTGATGTGCCTGGCGGTGATTTCCGTCTCGGGCCGCAATTTCTTCAACGAGCCGCTTCGGGGGTACGTCGACTGGATCGAGGCGGCGATGCCCTTCATCGCCATTTTCGGCATTTCCTACGTTCAGCGTGTCGGCGGGCATATCCGTATGGACATCGTCATCGGTGCCCTCAGGGGCCGTGCGCTCTGGATCGCCGAGTTCATCACGACGCTGCTGATCCTCGTGCTGATGGTGCTGCTGGTCTGGGGAACTTGGGCCCATTTCGACCGCAGTTTCGATTTCAGCGCCCCGAACTGGAGCCGTGACAGTTCGATCGACATCGGCTTGCCGATCTGGCCTGCGAAACTGGTGGTGCCGGTGGCCTTTGCCGTGATCTCGCTGCGGTTGGTGGTGCAACTGGTGGCCTATGGGCGGGCGATCGTCCTGGGGCAGAGCGAGCCGGTGGCGGTGCCGTTGGTGATGTCCGCGGCGGAACAGGCGGCGGCCGAGGCTGACCAGGTACAGGGGCACGATACATGACGTCGATTGAAATTGGCCTCTGGGTCACCGGCGGCTTGCTGGTCATGGTGGTCCTCGGGATGCGTGTGGCCTTTGCCGCGGCCCTGGCCGGACTGGCCGGGCTGATCTGGATCTTCTGGTCGAAAAAGGGCTACGACTCGGAGGAATTCGGCTGGGCGCTGACCGTTGCGGTCAAGACCGCCGGGCAGGTGCCACATGGCAAGGTGGCGTCGCAGGCGCTGAGCCTGATCCCCACCTTCATCCTGATCGGCTACCTGGCCTATTACGCGGGGCTGACGCGCGCCCTGTTCGAGGCCGCGAAACGCTGGATCGCCTGGGTGCCGGGCGGGCTGGCGGTCTCCACCGTCTTTGCCACTGCGGGCTTTGCCGCCGTGTCGGGGGCCAGCGTCGCGACCGCGGCGGTCTTTGCCCGTATTGCCATCCCCGAGATGCTGAAGGTGGGGTATGACAAACGCTTTGCGGCTGGCGTCGTGGCGGCAGGGGGGACACTGGCGTCGCTGATCCCGCCCTCGGCGATCCTGGTGATTTACGCGATCATCGTCGAACAGGACGTGGGGCGCCTGCTGCTGGCCGGGTTCATTCCGGGCATGTTCTCTGCTCTGGTCTACGCATTGCTGATCATCGGGCTGGCGCTGACCATCAAGGGCTTTGGTCCCCCGGTCGGCGGCTTTACCTGGCGCGAGAGGCTGGTCAGCCTGCCGCCCGCCCTGCCCATCGTGGCGGTGGTCGTCATCATCATCTTCTTCGTCTACAACCCGTTTGGCGGGGACAGTTGGGGCACACCGACCGAAGGCGGCGCTATCGGTGCCTTCATCGTCTTCCTGATGGCGCTCTGGCGCGGCATGCGCCTGCGCGAACTGAAGGACGCGCTGGTCGAGACGGCGAAACTGTCGATCATGATCTTCACCATCATCTGGGGCGTGCTGATCTACGTCCGTTTTCTCGGATTCGCCGATCTGCCCTCGGCGTTTTCCGACTGGCTGACCGCCTTGCCCTATTCGCCGATGCTGATCCTGATCTGCATCCTGCTGGCCTACGCGGTGCTTGGGATGTTCATGGATGCCATCGGGATGCTGCTCTTGACGCTGCCGGTTGTCTACCCGGCGGTCATGGCGTTGAATGGCGGAATGTTCGTCAGCGCCGAAGAGGCGGCCTTTGGAATGTCGGGGCCAATGTGCGCGGTCTGGTTCGGCATTCTGGTGGTCAAGATGGCAGAGTTCTGCCTGATCACGCCACCCATTGGATTGAACTGTTTCGTGGTGGCTGGCGTGCGGCCAGAGCTTTCGGTGCAGGACGTGTTCCGCGGCGTGACGCCGTTCTTCGTGGCCGACGCGGTGACCATCGCCCTCTTGGTGGCCTTTCCGGGGATCGTGCTCTGGCTGCCCTCACTGGCCTGATACAGAAGCCGTAAATGCAAGACCCGCGCCTGGTGGCGCGGGTCCCTTTCAGTTCTCGGCAGGTCAACGGCGTCCTTTGCCGTTTCCGCCTCCGGTATCTCCTCCGGCCCGACCGGAGGCGCCGCCAGCCACTCCGCCGCCGCCCTGTGGGTCGTCCAGCTTGCCATGTGCCCGGCGGTTCATCACGCCGCGCATCTCGTCCTCACCCGGCGTCCCGATGCTGCGCGCCTGGTTGGTGTCGTGGTTCTTGGCCAGAACCGTGTCATCCTCACCCGCCCAGGGGTTGGCGTGTTCGGCCTGAACAGGCGCCGACATCAGGGCAATTCCGATGGCCGTGGCAAACGTCGTCTTGGTTGTCAATTCACTGCTCCTTCTCATGCAGGCTTGGGCGTTTGCGTACCCGGATTACATGAGAAGCAATACACATAATTCAATTGGAATGTGTTGCGGTGTGTTCGACATGAGCAGTATCCCGCCGCCTCAAAGGCGGCGGGCGCAAAAGCGGATTCGGTGCCAAGGGGAGAGTCAGGCGGCCCGTCTCAATTCTGTTCGTGTCGCCCTTGCCAGGCGGCGGATTCCCTCGGCCAGGACGTCGGGCGGGTTGAGCGTAAAATTCACCCGGATCGCACGCCGGTCCTGTCCCATCGGGTCAAAGACGCTGGAGGGCGAGATGCAGACACCGTGCTCCAGCCCGGTTTTCATGAGCCGGTCGGTGTCCAGGGCCGGGTCGCGCGCCACGGCCCAGACGAACATGCCGCCCTCGGGGACTTGCCAGGTGAAAAGGTCCGTCAGTTCTGCCTGCATCGCCTCGCATAGCGCATCGCGCCGGGTGCGGTAGAGATCCAGGATACCGGGGAGCAACTGTTCCGGAAGGCCACGTTCCATCGCCTCCAGCGCAACGCGCTGGCACAGCCCGCTGGTGAACATGTCCGAGCCCTGCTTGGCCGTGGTCATGGCCACGATGATCTCTGGCGCGGCGATGACCCAGCCGACACGCAGGCCCGGAGCCAGTTGTTTCGAGAATGTGCCAAGGTAGACGACCGGCCCGTTATAGACCTCGGCCCCGTTGGCGGAGAGCTCGAGCATCCGGGGCAGGGGGGCGCCGTCGTAGTAGAGGTGTCCATAGGGATCATCCTCGACCAGCCAGCAGCCCGTCGCCTCTGCCGCCGCCACCAGAGCGCGGCGCTGATCCTCTGGCACCAGCCGTCCGGAAGGATTCGAGAAATTGGGGACTGTGTAGGCGAACTGGGCCCCGGTCATGGCGGCCTCTGCGTCGAAGTCATTGGTCTCCATCACCATCGCACGATACTGCGGCGCGCGCGGCTTCCAGGCGTCGATGGCGCCCAGGTAGGCCGGGGACTGCGCCGCGATGGTCTGACCGGGGTCGAGAAAGACCTTGCCCAGCAGGTCCAGCCCCTGCATCCCGCCGGTGGTGATCAGCACGTTGTCCCGGGTCAGGTTCAGGTCGCCGTGGCTGAACTCTGCCGCGATGCGGTCGCGCAGGTCGGGCAGCCCGTCGATGGGCGAATAGCCCAGCACCTCGGCGGTGTGTTCGGTCACGACGCGGCCTGCGAAATCCGACAGGTCAGAAACCGGCCAGGTCGAGGGATCGGGCAACCCGCCCGCCAGGTTCACGAGGTCGGGGATCTGCCCGGCGGCCAGAAAGGTCTGGGTCACATCGTTGGTGTCGTTCAGCCAGCGGGCAAGGGGCGCGCGTCCGGGCATGGGCTTTCTCCGGTCAGACAAGAGGCGAATATGAGGGTCCCCTAACATGCTTTGGTTAACGGGCGCCAACCGTCTGTCGAAATGGTCCACCCGCCTATTTCCGGAAAATCGGAAATATAGCTTGTCGCAAGGTCTATATTTCCGTATTTCCGGAAATATGAAATCTGAATCGCTCAACGCCCTTGCCGCCCTTGCCCACGGCCGTCGTCTGGACGTGTTTCGCCTGCTGATGCGGCGTTTTCCGGATGCCGTTCCCGCCGGTGAGATCGCCTTGGCGCTGGACCTGGCACCCTCGACGCTTTCGGCGGCTTTGTCACAATTGCGTAGCGCGGGTCTTGTAACTCAGTCCCGGCACGGGACCTCGCTGATGTACGCCGCCGATACCGAGGGCGCGGGGCGGCTGTTGACCTATCTCTGGGCGGATTGCTGCCGTGGCCGCCCGGATCTTTGCCTGCCAACATCCCTGACGGAGCGCGAAATGGCTGATCGCACCTACAACGTCCTGTTCATCTGCACCGGCAACTCTGCCCGGTCGATCTTTGCCGAAACCCTGCTGCGTGACCTCGCCGGAGGACGTTTTCGCGCCTTCTCGGCAGGGACCAATCCTTATAGCGAGTTGAACCCCCAGGCGCTGCAGGTCTTGCAGGACAAGGGGCATGACGTGTCCGACCTGCGCGCCAAGAACGTGTCGGACTTCCAGGGCGAGGGCGCGCCGCATCTGGATTTCGTCTTTACCGTCTGTGACCGGGCGGCGAACGAAGAATGCCCGCCCTGGCCGGGCCAGCCGATGACCGGTCATTGGGGTCAGCCCGACCCGGTCAAGGCAACCGGCACCGAGGCGGAAAGACATCTGGCCTTTCAACAGGTCTACGGCGCCCTGAAAAACCGCATCCAGGCCTTCACGGCCCTGCCCATCGGCACACTGGATCGCGAGAGCCTGCAGGCCCGGATCGACGACATCGCAAGAACGGAAGACTTCGCATGACCACCTACGCCATCAACGGGCTTGGCCGCATCGGCAAGCTGATCGTGAAACCCATGCTGGAGGCGGGAGACACGATCGCCTTTCTCAACGACGCGGTGGGCGATCCGGCCATGCATGCGCATCTGCTGGAATTCGACACTGTGCATGGCCGCTGGGACGCAGCGTTCAGCGCGGATGCCGACAGCATCACCATCGACGGCACCCGCATCCCGGTGTTCGGCACGCGCGACCTGGCGGACCTGCCGCTGGAAGGGGTGGATGTGGTCATCGACTGCACCGGCTATTTCAAGACCGCAGAGCGGATTGCGCCCTATTTCGAACGGGGCGTGAAAAAGGTGGTCGTGTCGGCCCCGGTCAAGGACGGCGGCGCCGTGAACATTGTCTACGGCGTCAATGATGACATCTATGACGCGGAACAGCACCGGATCGTCACGGCGGCCTCCTGCACGACCAACTGCCTCGCTCCGGTGGTCAAGGTGATCCACGAGAACCTGGGCATCAGGCACGGCTCGATCACCACAATCCATGACGTCACCAATACCCAGACCATCGTGGACCGCCCTGCCAAGGACCTGCGCCGCGCGCGGTCTGCGCTGAACTCGCTGATCCCCACGACGACCGGCAGCGCCACGGCGATCACGCTGATCTATCCCGAACTCAAGGGCCGCCTCAATGGCCACGCGGTGCGGGTGCCGCTGCTGAACGCCTCGCTGACCGACTGCGTTTTCGAGGTGGAGCGCGAGACGACGGCAGAGGAGGTCAACGCCCTCTTCAAGGCCGCGTCCGAAGGCGGACTGAAGGACATCCTGGGCTACGAGGAGCGGCCGCTGGTTTCGACCGACTACACCAACGACCCGCGCAGTTCGATCGTGGATGCGCCCTCGACGATGGTGGTCAACGGCACACAGGTGAAAATCTATGCCTGGTATGATAATGAATGGGGCTATGCGCACCGGCTTGTGGACGTGGCCCATATGGTCGGTGCCTCGCTCTAACCGCGGAGAAGGTCGGATGCGCGTTGCAGCCAGTCTCGTCATGGCATTCCTGGGCACATCGGCCTGCGCCGAGGGGCTTTCCTACACGGTAGGCCAGAGCGCCGCGCCGGTCGTTGGCGGGGGCTTCCTGCGTTTCGGGTCCGAATGGGGGAACGGCAGGATGACGGATAGGGGCCACTTCCTGTTCCGGGCACAGGCGGATGGCGCGGCGTCATTGGGCAAGCGCACCATTGCCGGAATGATCGAAACCTGCGGCG
Organism: Mameliella sp. AT18; assembly: GCF_028807275.1. Lineage (NCBI taxonomy): Bacteria > Pseudomonadati > Pseudomonadota > Alphaproteobacteria > Rhodobacterales > Roseobacteraceae > Antarctobacter > Mameliella sp. AT18. The sequence goes on along the minus strand of NZ_JARAMO010000007.1, from coordinate 28,861 downwards.
CCGATCCCGACCTGAACGTGGCCGTCTGCACAATCCTGTCCGGGGGCACCCGCTACGTGATCGCGGATGATGGCACTGGCGATCCGGACCTGCTGTTGGCCCTCTTGATGGAGCCGGAATGGACCTCTGTCCTGGCGACGGTCGAGGTACTGGATGAGACCGGGACATCGGCCCGGGCGACCTTGCTGGATCTGGAGGTGCGGGCGCAGGATGAATACACCCGGATGGTCGAGGTGCTTGCCGGCTCCTGGCGGGATGTTGCGCGACCCGGGTCCGGGCTGATCTTCGACGACACGCGCCTTGCCGAGACCCTGCAGGATGTTCCGATCAGAAGCGGGCCTTTCGACATCCTGTCCGAATGCCGGGACCTGCCGGGACCGCACCTGAGCGTTGCCTTCGACGACGGCGAGCACCTGTGCTGGGTGATCCTTGACCAAAGCCCTGACCGTCTGCGCCTGCGCAGTGCACGCGACGGGACGGAATTCACATACGAGAAACGCTGACGCCATGAGTGACGCCACCCAAGCCCGGCCGCAGGGGTTCGCGGCCTATATCGCCGTGACCGCCGCCTACTGGGCCTTCATGCTTACCGACGGGGCGCTGCGGATGCTGGTGCTTTTGCATTTCCACACGCTGGGCTTTTCGCCGGTGCAGCTGGCCTACCTGTTCCTGCTGTATGAATTTGCCGGCATCGTCACCAACCTCTCGGCGGGCTGGATCGCGGCGCGGTTCGGGCTGACCTCGACGCTTTACGCGGGCCTGTCGCTGCAGGTCATCGCCCTGCTGGCGCTGGCCCAGCTGGACCCGGCGTGGAGCCTGACTGCCTCGGTGGTCTTCGTCATGGCGGTGCAGGGTCTGTCCGGCGTGGCCAAGGACCTGTCCAAGATGTCGGCGAAATCGGCGGTCAAGCTGCTGGCGCCAAGCGGGCAGGGCGGGCTGTTTCGCTGGGTCGCGGTTCTGACCGGGTCCAAGAACGCGATCAAGGGGCTGGGCTTTCTGACCGGCGCGGCGCTGCTGGCGCTGTTCGGCTTTGTCCCGGCGGTGCTGGGCATGGCGGCGCTGTTGGGTGCGGTGCTGCTGGCGGTGGCCTTGCGGATGCCCTCGGGCCTGCCCACCGGCAAGAAGGGCGCCAAGTTCAAGGAGGTCTTTTCCAAGGACCGCAACGTGAATTGGCTGTCGGCGGCGCGGGTGTTCCTGTTCGGCGCGCGCGATGTCTGGTTCGTCGTCGGCATCCCGGTCTATTTCTACGCGGTGCTGTCGGACGGCAGCGAAGAGGGCAACCGCATCGCCTTTTTCACCATCGGCAGCTTCATGGCGGTCTGGACGATCCTCTACGGCGCGGTCCAGGCCTATGCGCCGAAGGCACTGCGCGCCGCCACGCGTCCGGCGGCAGAGATCGTGGGCGCGGCCCGGGGCTGGGCCCTGTCGCTGACGGTGGTGCCTGTGGTGCTGGCGGTCCTGGTGCTGGCGGCGGGCGACCCGGCGCCCTGGCTGACGGCGACGATCATTGCCGGGTTGCTGGTCTTCGGCGCGCTATTCGCGGTCAACAGTTCGCTGCACTCCTACCTGATCCTGGCCTTTTCCAGGGGCGAGCGGGTGACGATGGACGTGGGTTTCTACTACATGGCCAATGCAACGGGGCGCCTGCTGGGCACGCTCTTGTCGGGGCTCAGTTACCAGGTCGGCGGGTTGCCTTTGTGCCTGGCAACGGCGGCTGTCATGGTGGCCCTCAGCGCGTTGGGCGCGGCGCGGTTGCGCGCCCGGTGACGGTTGCCCTGTGAGGGTTGGTCAGGCGACCTGGACCGGTGACAGCTGGCGCCGCGAGGAGATCCGGGGCAGGGGCATCTCGCGGATCAGTCGGTCGCAACCGTTCAGCGCCAGGTATTCGTCGTAGTTGTCGAACCCGCCGCGGCGGGCATAGTCGACAAAGCTCTCGGTCGGGATGCCGTTGGCAAGGATGATCTCATGGGCATCCAGTTCGACGTGCCAGTAGGTAAAGCTTGCCGGCGCTTCCGAGGCGCGCATCATCCTGATGTCCGAATGGTTGATCAGGGCCGAGGCGTTGACCAGCATCCCGTCGAGCACCAGCGCGTGATCGGGCGAGACATAGAGGTCGCGCTTGGGCAAGCCACTGCCGAGGGCACCAGCGGCAATACGGATCGGCAGCCGCCCGATGGGTTTGTTCACAGCCTGGGGGCGGACCTCCATCCGGGCAAGCCAGCGCAGGGGTAGGGCGCGGCCGTCGGCGGCAAGGATCAGGTCGCCATGCGCCAGCGTTTCGATCCGGCGAGGGCCGTCCGGGGTTGCGATGCGGGTCCCGGTCAGGAAGCAGTTGTAGACATTGGCATCATCGCCGGTCTGGGTGATGGCCTGCGTCACGGCAGAAAGGGTTAGCGCTGACAGATCCTCCTGCGCGGAATCGAAGGGGATATAGTATTCCCCCAACCCGTTGGTGAAGATTGCGTAGTAATTGCCACCGATGTTGATCGTGTAGCCGGAATAGCCGGTAGTGATCAGCCCGTAGTAATCCAAGGAGTCGATGTTGTCGTCGTTGTTGGAGTCGTTCACCGTTGCCAGTGAGGGCGTGTAGACATAGCCCGTCAGCGGCGACAGGGTCGTGCCTGTATCGGTTGCCGTGAAGGTCAAGACGCCGTCTGCTGCAAGATCTGCCATGTGCGGTCCCTTTTTTACAGGGACAGGTTAGGTCACGACATATTTGTGGCCTAGAAAATTACGCCAATGAATTACGGGGTTTATGTCGCAAGTTTAAGGAAATACAGATTGACCGTTCAATAGCGGTCGCCGCAGTGGCCGCCGAACGGGGGCGGCGGTATCACAGGTCGGGGGGCAGCGTGTCCAGAAGTCGATCCAACCCGGCCTCGAAATCGGCCAGCGTGTCGCCCAGACGGCGTTCCAGTTCCTCCTGGTAGGCCCTGGCCAGCGGCAGCAGCTCTGCCATGAGCGCGTGCCCCTTGCCGGTCAGGGCAAGACGCACCAACCGCCTGTCACCCGCATCGGCGGCTTTTTCGATATAGCCCGCGGCCTCCAGCCGGCTGGCCGCGCGGCTGACCTTGCTTTTCTCCATTGCCACGCGGGCTTCGATGTCGCGGACAGAGACGGTGCCGCGCCCGTCCAGCGGCTGGGCCAGGTGGACCAGAACCCGCCATTCGGGGATCGAGATGCCAAAGCGCTCGCGGTACTGGCGGGCCAGCGCCTCTGAGGTCTTTTCGGCCGCAACTGCCAGCCGGTAGGGGGTAAAGCCTGAAAGGTCGAACTCTGGCAAGGGTTTGGTCATCGCGGGGTCCTGTATCAGTCTGGACGCAGTGTAGCCCTGTCCTCGTTGCAGGTGCAATGAGGGCGCAGGCCCAATTGGCAGGCCTGACAGACCTGCCCGCATTTAAAGCATCCGACCGGGTCTAGAGCACGACGGCCAGAACCAGCCAGCCCGCTGTCTCACTGGACAGCTGTGCCGCTCCCAGCACGTCGCCGGTCTGTCCTCCCAGCAGCTTGCGGGCCCGCCAGGCGACCCAGGCTGCGGCCAACATCATTGCAATCAGCACAGGCAGGGCAGCCAAGCCGGTGGCAAGCGCCGCGCAGAGCGTCAACAGACCGCCCGGCAGCCACACGCGCCAGGGCGCGGCGATCCGGTCTGTGGCGGCCATCTGTCCCAACCCGTCGTGCCGGGCGGGTGGCATGAGGTCCAGCAGGACCAGCATCGCCAGGCGGCTGGCCGTGCTGACCAGCAACAGGCCTGCCCATGCGGTCGCGGGCAAGGCGCTCAGCGCCGAGGCTCCAAGCCCGGTGGCAAGGATCAGTGCGATCACACCGTAGCTGCCGACCCGGCTGTCGCGCATGATCTCCAGCCGGTGCGCCCGGTCACGCCCCCCCATGCCGTCGGCGAAATCGGCAAAGCCGTCATGGTGCAGCCCGCCCGTCAATCCGGCCAGCACCGCCAGCACGGCAAAGCCCGTGGCCAGCGGAGGCAGGTTCAGCGCCTGAAGACCGGCCAGGATCGCCCAGGCCCCAAGCCCCAGCGGCAGACCGGCCAGTGGAAAGCTCCACCGCGCCTGTGCCAGTGTCGGCGCCGGATCATCCAGCCGTCCGATCGGCAGGCGGGTCAGCATCATCATCCCCAGCCGCAGTTCGTCGATGCGGCGGCGCAGGCTCATGCGTCCGAGACACCCGCTTCGGCGAAGGTGGCCATGCCGTTGTGGCAGGCCAGCGCGCCCTTCACGATCCCGAGCGCCAGCGCCGCGCCAGAGCCTTCGCCAAGTGCCATGCCAAGATCCAGCAACGGCGGTTTCTCCATCGCTTCGGCCAGGCGCCGGTGCCCGGGTTCGCGGCTCATGTGGGCGATCAGGCAATGCGCCAGAAGGTGGGGTGCGGCGGAATACAGCGGCGTGACCGCAGCGGTGCAGATGAAGCCATCCAGCAGCACCGGGATGCGGGCCATGCGCGCCGCAAGGACCGCGCCGCAAAGCGCCGCCTGCTCGCGCCCACCAAGGGCGGCAAGGCGCATCATGGGCGCCAGCGCAGCGTGTTTCTCGACCGCCTTCGTCACGACGCGCGCCTTGAGGCTCATGCCATCGGCGTCCGATCCCGTGCCCGGGCCGACCCAGTCCGGTGCGGTGCCGCCAAAGGCCGCAAGGGCCAGCGCCGCCGCAACGGTCGAATTGCCGATCCCCATTTCGCCCAACAGCAGGATATCGGCGCCGGTATCCACCGCCGCCGCGCCCCGGTGCAGCGCGTCAAGGCATTCCTCTTCGCTCATCGCCGGTTGATCGGTGAAATCCCGCGTCGGCCGGTCGAGGTCCAGCGCGATTACGTCCAGCTCGGCGCCCGTGGTCCGGCACAGCTGGTTGATCGCGGCGCCCCCGGCGGCAAAATTCGCCACCATCTGCGCCGTCACTTCCTGCGGAAAGGGATTCACACCCTGCGCGCAGACGCCGTGGTTTCCGGCAAAGACCAGTGCCTGCGCGCGTTCGATCGCCGGGCGATCGGTGCCGCGCCATCCGGCCATGAAAGCGGCCAGATCCTCCAGCCGACCCAGCGAGCCGGGTGGTTTCGTCAGTTGCATCTGGCGTGCTGTCGCCGCCTCGGCCGCGGCCGTGTCGAAACCGGGAAGATCGAGAGAGGTCACCGCGTCCAGCGACGCAAGGGGCAGGGTGCTCATGCGGGTTTGACTTTCAGTGGGTGGCCCGCGACGCAGAACCAGAGTTCGTCGCAGGCTGTGGCGATACGTTGATTGACCAGCCCCGCCGCATCGCGAAAGGCGCGGGCCAGGGCATTTTCCGGGACGATCCCGGCGCCGACCTCATTGGTGACGAAGATCACCGGCGCGGATTGCGCGGGCAGGGCCTCTGCCAGCGCCTCGACCGCCTTCTGCCAGTCCTCTTCGGCCAGCATGAGGTTGGTCAGCCAGAGCGTCAGACAGTCGACCAGCCGGGGCGCCGTGCCATCGGTGTCCCGAAGGGCGCCCAGCAGGTCGCGCGGGGCCTCGACGGTCCGCCAGTCCGCGTCGCGGCGGGCCTGGTGCAGGGCGATGCGGTCGGCCATTTCTCCGTCATGGGCCTGCGCGGTGGCGATGTAGATCGCGGGCCGCCCGAGATCCAGCGTCATGCGCTCTGCAAGGCTGCTCTTGCCAGAGCGTGCGCCACCCGTGATGAGGATCGACTTTCCCATGCGGTCGTGACAAAGCATGTTCCGATCTGGTTGAAAAGCCCCGAAATGACGCCGCCCGACGCCTCTGAACTGCTGTTGATTCGACACGCGCCCGCGCTGCATGACGGGCGTTTGTGCGGACGCATGGACGTGCCCGCAGAGCTGGGCGAGGCGGCGGAGTGGGCACCTCTGCAGGCCCTCGTGTCAGAGGTCGCGCACCGCGTGGTCAGCCCGGCGCTGCGTTGTCGGCAGACGGCGCAGGCGCTTTGGCCCGGGGCGGAACTGGAACAGGACGCGCGCCTCTGGGAACAGGATTTCGGCGCCCATGACGGGCTGCGGTTCGACGAGATCCCGGACATCGGTGCGCTGTCCTCAGGGGAGTTGGCCGAACACCGTCCGCCCGGGGGCGAAAGCTTTGCCGACATGGTCGCGCGGGTGCGGCCCGCCCTGGAAGGGCTGGCGGAGAAGGCGCGGCAGGATGGGCCGGTCGCCGTCGTGGCCCATGCCGGTACGGTGCGCGGGGGAATTGCGCTGGCCCTGGGCGTTGTGCCGCCTGCGCTGGGGTTCGAAGTGGCGCCCTGGTCTGTGACACGCCTGCGCGCCTATCCCGGCGGGCTCTCGGTGATCTCCACCAACTGGCGTCCGATCTAGCCCTATGGTCTTTGTCGCGGGGCATTTCGGGGAATGGCTGCAGGGGCGGCTGGGGCCTGACGGGCCGGTGGCCCTGGTGACGCTGGCCTGCCCGGACCGGGGGGTCCGGGTGACGCGGCACGGTGATGGGCCGTTGCGGGTTTCAGGCACGCCCGAGGTACTGGCGCCGGACATGGTGCAGGGCTTTCTGACGGCTCTTGGCGTGACACTTGAGGGGCAGGTCACGATCACACCCGATTTCCCGCCCGGGGGCGGCGCGGGCATGTCGACCGCCGCGCTTGTGGCGCTGGGCCGGCTTGCCGGGAAGGATGGCGCTGAAGTGGCGCGGGCCTGCCTGCAGATCGAGGGCGCGAGCGATCCGCTGATGTGGCCGGGGTGCGACGGCCTGCTCTGGGCCTCGCGACGCGCAGAGGTGCTGGACGCACTCGGCCCGGTGCCGCACTGCGAGATCCTTGGCGGGTTCCTTGGCGCGCCGGAACGGACGGACCCCAACGACATGCGGTTTCCCGACGTGGCTGACCTGGTCGCCGACTGGCCGGGGTCCGGATTGGCGGGCAAGGCCGCGCTGGCCAGCGAATCCGCCCGGCGCTGCACGGCGTTGCGCGGCCCTGCCGATGATCCGACCGAGTCCCTGGCAAGGGACCTGGGCGCGCTGGGCCATGCCCGTGCCCATACCGGCCCCGCCCGCGCCTTGATCTATGCCCCGGGCACCTTGCCGGACGAGGCCGAGGCGCAGATGCGGGCGGCGGGCTATGCCGGGGTCTTTCGCTTCATGACGGGAGAGCCGGAATGATCTTTGCACAGGTCATGCTGATCGGCCTGCTGCTGGACGTGGCACTGGGCTGGTCCTCGGCGCTGTTCCGGCGGCTGTCACACCCGGTGGTCTGGATCGGCTCGCTGATCTCGGCGCTTGAGGCACGGTTGAACAAAGGGGGGGCACGGCGGCGGTTTGCCACGGGCTTGCTAACCGTGATGTTGGTCCTGCTGGTCTCTGTCTGTCCTGCCGTTCTGGTGACGGTTGTGCTGGGCAAGGGCTGGGCGGCGGTCCTGGTGCTGGGCGTATTGGCCTGGCCGCTGATCGCGGTGCGCTCGATGTACGAACACGTCGCTGCCGTCCGCGATCCGCTTTTGGCCGGGGATCCGCCCGCCGCGCGCCATGCCCTGTCGATGATCGTGGGCCGTGACCCCAGTGCGCTTGACGATGCCGGGATCAGCCGCGCGGCCCTGGAAAGCCTGGCCGAGAATACGTCGGACGGCATCGTCGCGCCACTGTTCTGGGGCGTGGTGGCGGGACTGCCAGGTATCGTGGCCTACAAGGCGATCAACACGATGGATTCCATGATCGGCCATCGCAACGACCGATACGAGCATTTCGGAAAGGTGGCCGCACGTCTGGACGACCTGGTGAACCTTGTTCCGGCGCGTTTGACCTCGCTTGTTTTTGCATTGGCTGCCAATGGGTTTTGGAGGTCTCTTCGAGTTGTTTCTCAAGACGCCGCGCGCCACCGCTCGCCCAATGCGGGCTGGCCCGAGGCCGCCTTGGCGGGTGGGCTGGGCGTGCGTCTGTCCGGGCCGCGCATCTACGGTGACCGCGTTGCCCAGGAACCCTGGGTCAATGAAGGTGCCGCCGATCCGGAGGCGCGTGACATCGCCCGGGGCCTTGCGCTTTATGTCCGGGCGATGTTTCTCTGCGGCGCGGTCCTTACCGGGCTGGCGATACTCTAGGGGAAAAGATGCGCGATCACGGCGGCGATCTGGACCGGGCCAAGGCCCGCTTTGGCGATGGCGACTGGCTGGACCTGTCGACGGGGATCAATGCCGTGCCCTATCCGTTGCCAGAGCTGCCGGCCCGGGCATGGGCAGCTTTGCCCACGCGGGTAGAGCTCGCCGCCTTGGAGACTGTGGCGCGGACAACCTACCGGGCCGAAGAGGACACCGAATGCGTCGCGCTCGCCGGTGCGCAGGCCGCGATCCAGCTGGTGCCGCGTCTGGGCATCGGGGGCGAGGCCCGCGTCGTCGGTCCCACCTACAACGAACACGCAGGAGCGCTGACGGCGCAGGGCTGGACCGTGACCCAGGTCGGGGATGCGGATGGCCTGAAGGGCGCGCGGCTTGGGGTCGTGGTCAACCCGAACAACCCGGATGGGCGGTTCTGGACGCCGGAAGAGCTGATCGACCTGGCGCGGGACGTGGGCCTTCTCGTGGTCGACGAAAGCTTTGCCGACCCGGCGCCGGAATATTCGATCATTCCCTTTCTCGACAGTTTGCCCGAGGGTGTCCTGATCCTCGTCCTGCGATCCTTCGGCAAGTTCTACGGGCTGGCCGGTCTGCGGTTGGGCTTTGCGCTTGGTCCGTCCGCGTTGGTGGGCGAAATGCGACGGCTGGCCGGTCCCTGGGCGGTCAACGGGCCGGCAATCGCAACCGGATGCACTGCGCTGGCGGATACGGACTGGCAAGTGCAGACGATCGCGCGGCTGTCGCGTGACGCGGTGCGCATGGATGCGCTGGCCGAGGCGGCGGGCTGGTCCGCGGTGGGGGGCACGGTCTTGTTCCGGACTTACGAGACGGGCGATGCCCTGGCCGCGCAGGAGCGGTTGGCCGAGGCGCGGATCTGGACCCGCGTCTTCCCCTACTCGGCGGGCTGGCTGCGGTTGGGCCTGCCGGGGTCCGAACCCGATTGGGCACGTCTGGAGGGGGTGCTACAGGGCTGACGGCGCTCAGCGCGCAGCGGCAAGAATTCCCTCGACGTCCAGATGTGCCTCTAGGTGATCGGCGAGCGCCTCCAGCGTCTGTTCAACCGTCGCATCATACGAGGCGCTGGCCGCGACCCCGAAACCCTCCAGCCAGGCGGCGCGAAACCGGTCGTCGCGGAACATGCCGTGCAGGTAGCTGCCCATGACCCGGCCATCGGCGCTGATCGCACCTTCGGGATTGTCCCCGACAAAAGCGAAAGGGCGGGCGCGGTCCGGGCCGTCGCTGCGACCGATGTGGATTTCGTAGCCGTGGAACGTGGTGCCCGTGGCCGCATGGCGGGCGTTGACCTCTGTCAGGCTCTTGTCAGCGGTCATGACGGTGCCGATCTCCAGCAGGCCAAGGCCGGGATCGCGGCCCGCCGGCCCCTCGATGCCCTGCGGGTCATCGACCACCCGGCCAAGCATCTGATAGCCGCCACAGATCCCCAGCACGCGACCGCCACGGCGGTGATGCGCCATCAGGTCCACGTCCCAGCCTTGTTCACGAAGAAAGGCAAGGTCGCCGCGGGTGGACTTGCTGCCGGGCAGGATCACGAGGTCGGCGTCGCCAGGGATCGCCTCGCCGCGCCGGAGCATGGTCAGGCGCACGTCCGGTTCCTGGGCGAGCGGGTCGAGATCGTCGAAATTGGCCATGCGCGAGAGGCAGAGGCACACCACATGCAAGCCTTCGGCACGGGTTTGAGTACGGATGTCCAATGCATCCTCTGCCGGCAGGCGCCAGGCCTCGGGGAACCAGGGGGCAACGCCATAGCCGCGCCAGCCCGTGCGCTCTTCGATCAGCTTGTAACCCTCGTCAAAAAGACGAGGATCGCCGCGAAACTTATTGATAAGAAAACCGGAAATGCGGTTGGCGTCATCGGTCGGTAGGATTGCCTGGGTCCCAACGATCTGGGCGATCACACCGCCCCGGTCAATGTCTCCGGCGAGGATGACCGGCACGCCTGCGGCCTCGGCAAAGCCCATGTTGGCGATGTCGCCCTTGCGCAGGTTCACCTCTGCCGGGCTGCCTGCACCCTCGACGATCACCAGGTCATGCGCGGACCTGAGACGATTGAAGCTTTCGATAACGGAACCAAGAAGTTGCGGTTTCAACTTCGCGTAGTCCCGGGCCTTGGCGGTGGTCAGGCGCTTGCCCTGCACGACGACCTGGGCCCCCACATCCGTTTCCGGTTTCAGCAGCACCGGGTTCATGTCGGTGTGCAGCGGAAGGCCGCAGGCCAGCGCCTGAAGCGCCTGCGCCCGTCCGATTTCTCCGCCGTCAGAGGTCACGGCGGCATTGTTCGACATGTTCTGAGGTTTGAACGGTGCCACGGACAGCCCGCGCCGCCGCGCCGCACGGCACAGGCCCGCCACCAGCATGGACTTGCCCACGTTGGACCCGGTGCCCTGGATCATCACCGCGCGGCTCAAGGCGCGATCCCCAGCCGCTTGGGCAGGTCATTGCGGTTGCGCGGGTCGAAATGAAAGGTCTGCCAGCCGCGTCGGGCGGCGGAGGCCAGGTTCTGGCGGTTGTCGTCGATCAGAAGCAGGTCTTGCGGCATCAGCCCCGACCAGCGTTCGATCTGGCCGAAGAACCCCGGATCGGGCTTGGCCACGCCCATCGGGCCGGAGGCGAAGATCGCCTCAACATGTGCCGACAAGCCCATGACATCCATGATGTAATCCGCCCGTGGTGCCGGGTTGTTGGTACCGATCACGGCACGTCCGGGACTGCGTGCCAGCCAGTCGATCACCTGCGTATCGGGCCGGTCCTCGGCCCGCAACCAATGGTCCAGCAGGGTTTCGGCGCGGACATCCGTGTCCTGCGTCGCCAGCCAATCGGCCAGCGCCCGTTCCAGCGGCAGCGCGCCGCGCAACACCCGTGCCGCCTGTCCGGGCTGGTTCAGGAAGGCGCGAAAGGCGCGCGGTGACAGGCCCAGCGTCCTGTCCAGGTCTGCCACCCAACCGAAGGGGTCGCCCGGCGGTTCGGCGTTCAACACGCCGTCGAAGTCCCAGACGACAAGTTCGGCGCTCATTTGGGGTAGATCAGGGCAGTTGCGACATAGCCCGCGGGCAAAGGCACGGTCGGCGGTGTTTCCAACCCCTGCGCGACGTGATCCGGCAAGAGGTGCGTGTGCGGCCCTTCCGGAGATTCACCATCTGGCGGCGGGATCTCGGCATCGATTTCCAGCCGCAGGCAGGGCGTTTCGATTACGCGAACCGGGGCCGCGTCTCGCAGGGCGAGGCCGCTGCGCGACAGGTGATCCGGCCAGGCCGTGCCTTGGCTCCGGGCCAGCCGAGTGGCAAGCGCCTTGTCGCACCGCACGGTGAACCGCGCGGCGCGGCTGCCCAGCCCAAGATCAAAGCGCAGTCCGCCTGCGTCGCGGGGCAAAAGCGCGCGATCGTCCGGACCCAGCGCGGTCAAGGATCGGGCCGGATCGCGCAGGGCGCGGCCCAGGGGCACAGCCAGGGCGATCAGTGTCGGCGCCTCCGGGCGGTCGATCTCGAAGGCGGTGAGATAGCGCGCGGCCTCCAGCCGCAGCGCGGCATTTTCCAACCGCAGGATCAGCACGCCGTCGCCGATCTGCCCCGTGCATTCGGTTCCCGGCAGGCGCGACAGCTCGCCCGAGGCGCCCCAGATCCCCGCCACGAGGCGCGCGCCTTCCTCGCCGATGCGCCGCGCCGTTTCCGTCAACAGCGTATCCCCCTGCCAGGACAGCCGGCGCGTCTTCAGCCCCATGTTCGCGGCGCGGGCGGGCAAGGCGGCCCAGACGCCGGCGCGAAAATCGTCCGAGGCGCCGCCCCAGCAGGCGATCTCGTCCAGGCTGCGGGCGCATCCCGTGCACAGCTGCGATGCCTCGTCGATCACGCAGCGGGCGACGCAGGGGCTGGCCGGGGGCAGGCGGGTCATGCGGCTCATGGGCCTAGAACTCCACGCCTTTCTGCGCCTTCACGCCGTCGCGGAAGGGATGTTTGAGCAGCTCCATCTCGGTCACCAGGTCGGCGGCCTCGATCAACTCTGGCTTGGCGTTGCGACCTGTCAGGCAGACATGGGTCATGGCCGGTTTCTGGTGCAGCAGGAACTCGACCACCTCGTCGATGTCGATGTAATCATAGCGCAGGGCGATGTTGATCTCGTCCAACAGGACGAACTGGATCTCGGGGTCGAGGATCTGCTCCTTGGCGATCTTCCAGCCGTTCTGCGCAGCGGCAATGTCTCGCTCGCGGTCCTGGGTTTCCCAGGTAAACCCCTCACCGGACACGAAGAACCGGCATTCATCGGCAAAGCGTTCACGGAGAAAGGTCTTTTCGCCGGTGTCCCAGTTGCCCTTGATGAACTGGACCACCGCGCAGGGCATGCCATGCGCGATGCAGCGCATGATCATCCCGAACCCGGCCGAGCTCTTGCCCTTGCCCTTGCCGGTGTGGACCATGATCAGACCTTTTTCCTCGGTCTTGGTCTTCATCATCTCGTCGCGGGCGGCCTTGATGCGGCGCATCTTTTCGTTGTGGCGGGTTGTGATCTCGTCCATTGCGCGCTCCGTTGATCGATTCAGGCAGGAATTGCATCCGTGTCGCGCCCCGTCAACGTGCTTCGCGATTGACATGTCCGCCCGTCTGTCGCACCACCGCCCACACGATGGTTCCCCGGAGCACCCGGGGAGGACAACAGGGAACGCGGTGAAACCCCGCGGCTGCCCCCGCAACTGTAAGCGGTGAGCGCCCTCGCAACGTGCCACTGGCCAGACCGGCCGGGAAGGCGCGGGGGTGCCGCGACCCGCGAGCCAGGAGACCTGCCATCCCAGGTGCAACTTTAATCCCGGGCGGGGTGCCCCGGAGGAGGTCGGGAATGGATCACGATACGCAACAGGGGGCGGGCCATGCGCCGGTCGAACTGCTGGTCTGCGTCAAGTGTCGGCGCGGCGAAGAGGTGCCAGAGGGCGGTCAACGCCCGGGCCAGCGCCTGCACGATGCGCTGGCGGCGCGCGAGATGCCCGAGGGGGTCACGCTGACGCCGGTGGAATGCCTGCAGAACTGCGACTACGGCTGTTCCGTCGCCATGCGCGGCGGGGCGGAACGCTGGACCTACGTCTACGGAAACCTTCACGAAGCGTCGCATCCGGACCTGCTGACCGAGGGTGTCGCGCTCTATCATGCGGCCCGTGACGGGGTGATCCCCTGGCGCGCGCGGCCCGAACATTTCAAACGCAATTGCATCGCGCGCATCCCGCCCGAACAGGCCAAAGCGCCGGAAAAGGACAAGACATGACCGATCTCGCCAAGCTTCCCGTCACCGTCATCACCGGCTTCCTCGGCTCGGGCAAGACGACGCTGATCACCCACCTGATGCAGAACCCCGGCGGCAAGCGGCTGGCCGTGGTGGTCAATGAATTCGGCGACGTGGGTGTCGATGGCGAGATCCTCAAGGGCTGTGCCATCCCCGATTGCCCGGCGGAAAACATCATGGAACTCGCCAACGGCTGCATCTGCTGCACCGTGGCCGATGATTTCATCCCGACGATCGAGGCGCTGATGGCGCTGGACCCGCGCCCGGAGCATATCCTGATCGAGACCTCGGGCCTGGCGCTGCCGAAACCGTTGCTCAAGGCCTTTGACTGGCCCGATATTCGGTCGAAGATCACCGTAGATGGCGTGATTGCCCTGGCCGATGCCGAGGCGGTGGCCTCGGGGCGGTTCGCGCCAGACGTGGCCAAGGTGGATGCGCAGCGGCTGGCGGACGATTCGCTGGATCACGAGACGCCGCTGTCGGAGGTCTTCGAGGACCAGATTTCCTGCGCTGACATTATCCTGCTGACCAAGCCGGATCTGGCGGGTCCCGAGGGCGTGGCGAAGGCCAAGGAGATCATCGCCGCCGAGGCGCCGCGTCCGCTGCCGGTGATCGAGGTGGCCGAGGGCGCCGTCGACCCGCGCGTGATCCTGGGGCTGGAAGCGGCGGCAGAAGACGACATGGACGCCCGTCCCAGCCACCATGACGACCACGATGACCACGAGCACGACGATTTCGAATCCATTGTCGTGGACATTCCCGAGGTGTCCGCCCCCGCCGACCTGGTGGCGCGGATCGAGGACCTGGCCAAGAGCCAGAACATCCTGCGGGTCAAGGGCTATGCCAGCGTTGCCGGCAAGCCGATGCGCCTGCTGGTGCAGGCGGTGGGCGCACGGGTGCGGCACCAGTACGACCGTCCGTGGCAAGCGGACGAGGCCCGCCAGGGCCGGCTTGTCGTGATCGCCGAACATGACGACATCCACCCCGAGGCGATCCGCGCCGTGCTGGGCGTGGCCACGGAGGCGGCAGAGTAGGGCGGGGGTCTCCCCGCCGCGCCGGAGCGGTGCCATGCACGTCATCTTTCGCGAAAGCCACGGCCTCGAAGAGAGCGAGACCCCGACCGACCTGGCGCAAAGCCCGGCGGACCTGGTGGTGCTGTCCTTCTCGGATTCCGACCTCGGCGCCTTTGCCGCGGGATGGGAGCGCGGCGGCGGGCGCGAGGGGCGGATGCCCTCCCTGCGTCTGGCGAATATCGCGGCGCTGAAGCATCCGCTGTCGGTCGATACCTATGTCGAACAGACGCTTGAGGGCGCCAAGGGCATCCTGATCCGCCTGATCGGCGGCGTGCCCTATTGGTCCTACGGCATCCAGCAGATCGCTGCCCTGGCGCAGTCGAAGGGGATCGCCTTGGCGGTTTTGCCCGGTGACGGGCGGGTCGATACGCGGCTGGACGAGGTTTCGACCCTGCCGGTCTCCACCCTGCGGCGGTTGGCCCATCTCTGCGACGCGGGCGGCGCGGTGGCGGCCCAGGCGGCGCTGGCGCAGATGGCGCTGGCGGCGGGGCTTTATGCCGGGCCGGTGCGCGGCGCCAAGGGGCTGCCCCAGGTGGGCGCCTGGCTGCCGGAGCATGGGGTCTGTTGCCCGGTCCTGGCCGCTGTGCGGGATGGCGAGGGCAGAGGGGGGCCGTCTGCCCCCCGCTTGCCGGTGGCAAGCCCCCCCGAGGGTATTTTCGCCAAGAAGAAATCGCGCCCGCTGGTCTGCCTTGTCTTCTATCGCTCCTACCTCGTCTCGGCGGATATGGCGCCGATGGAGGCGCTGTGCGCGGCCTTGCGGGAACGCGGATTTGACGTGATGGGCCTGTTTGCGCCGTCCTTGAAGGCGCCGGGCGCCTCGGGTTGGCTGGCGCGGCAGGTGGCGCATCTGGCCCCCGTCGCCATCGTCAATGCCACCGCCTTTTCCGGGCGCGGGACCGAGGGGGCCTCGCCGCTGGATGCGGGCGATGTGCCCGTTTTCCAGGTTGCTCTGGCCACCTCCTCGCGTACGGCCTGGGCCGAGGCGGAGCGTGGGTTGTCGCCAGCCGACCTTGCGATGCACGTGGTGTTGCCGGAGGTTGACGGGCGGTTGTTCGCCGGGGTGGCCTCGTTCAAGGAGCCGCAGGGGCGCGACCCTGACCTGCAATTCGCCCGGATGGTTCATGCGCCCGATGCGACCCGCGTCTGCGCGGTGGCCGACAGGGTGGCGCGTTGGCACGGGTTGGCGTCGTCCCCGGCGGCGGCACGGCGCCTAGCGCTGGTGCTCTCGACCTATCCGGGGCGGGACTGGAACCTCGCCCATGCGGTTGGGCTGGATGCCATCGCCTCGGCGGAGGCAATCCTGAAGGACCTCGCGGATGCCGGGCATGGGGTCGCTCAGGGGCTGGACGCCGATGACCTGCGGGCGGCGCGCATGACATGGCCGCTGGAGGACTACCGGGCGGCTTTGGCGCGTCTTCCCAGGGTGTTGCAGGACGATCTTTTCGCCGCATGGGGCGCGCCGGAGGCGGATCCGGATTTTGCGGAGGGCGGGTTTGCCTTTCGCGTTCTGGACCGGGGGAAGGCGCTGGTGGCGCTGCAGCCGGAACGCGGCACGCCCGAGACACGCGATGACGACTACCACGACCTGTCCCGCGTGCCGCGCCATGCCTATGTTGCCTTTTACCTGTGGTTGCAGGGGCAGGCAGATGCGCTGATCCACATCGGGGCGCATGGCACGTTGGAATGGCTGCCGGGCAAGGCGGTTGCGCTGTCCGGGGCTTGCTGGCCCGAGGCGCTGACCGGCGGGCTGCCGGTGATCTATCCCTTCATCGTCAACGACCCTGGTGAGGCGGCGCAGGCAAAGCGCCGCATCGGCGCGGTGACGCTGGGCCATGTGCCGCCACCCTTGCGAGAGGCCGCGGTTCCGGAACGGCTGGCCCGGCTTGAATCCCTACTGGACGAGTTTTCCAATGCCGACGGGCTGGACCCGAAGCGGCGCGACCGGCTGATGCAGGACATCCGGGCAGAGGCGCAGGCGGTTGGTGTGGAAGGCGACCTTGGCCTCGAGATCGGCGCCAGCACCGCCGAGGCGATCACCCGGATCGACCGGTTCGTCTGCGACGTCAAGGAAAGCCAGTTCGGCGACGGGCTGCATGTCTGGGGTCGGGCGCCCGTGGCGGGCGGCGGGTTCGATGCGGCGGAATCCGCTGCGGCCGAACGGCGGGCGCTGATCGACGCGCTGGATGGCAAGCGGATCGCTTCTGGTCCGTCGGGGTCACCTTACCGGGGGCGGACCGATGTGCTGCCGACCGGGCGCAACCTGTTTACCACCGATCCACGCTCGGTTCCGACACGCAGTGCCTATGCGCAGGGCGTCAAGCTGGGCGAGGAACTGGTGCGGCGGCATCTGCAGGACGAGGGCGACTGGCCGCGCGGGCTGATCGTCGATCTCTGGGGATCGGCCACCATGCGCACGGCGGGCGAGGAATTTGCGATGGCGCTGCACCTGCTGGGCGTGCGGCCGGTCTGGGACCAGGGCAGCGAGCGGGTGAGCGGGGTCGAGATCATCCCTATTGCCGAGCTGGAGCGGCCCCGGATCGACGTCACGCTGCGGGTGTCCGGCCTGTTCCGCGATGTCTTTCCGACGCTTTCGGTGTTGTTTGGCCAGGCGGTCAAGGCGCTCTCCGAACGGGACGAGGCGCGCGACTGGAACCCCTTTGTCGGGCGGGCCGGGGCGCGGGTCTTTGGGCCGGCGCCGGGGTCCTTCGGGCTCGGGATCGGGGCGCAGATTGGGGACTATTCGGACGGGTCGCGGCAGGCCGCGGGCGAGGCCTGGCTTGCGGCCTCGGCCTGGGCCTACGACCGGGGGGAGGGCGAAAGGGATGCCGAGGGCCTGCGGGACCGGGTGCGCGCGGCAGAGGCATTTGTCCACTTGCAGGATCTGCCGGAAACCGACCTTCTGCTGGCCGAGGATTACGCCAGCCACGAGGCGGGCTTTGCCGCGGCGCAGGGTGTGACCGGGGGCAAGGCCGCGCTGTATCACATGGACAACACCGACCCCTCGCGGCCCCGCGCACGCGGTCTGACCGAAGAGATCGCCCGGGTGGTGCAGGCGCGGGCGGCGAACCCGGCCTGGCTGGCGGGGATGCAACGCCACGGGTTCCGGGGGGCGGCGGAGATCGCGGCGACGCTGGAGAACATGGCCGCCTTCGCGCAACTGGCGGACGTCGTGCCGGGGCATCTCTTTGACCTCTATTACGACGCGACGCTGGGCGACGATGCGGTGACGGCGTTCCTGCAGGACGCCAACCCCGAGGCACTGGCGGCCATGCGGGCGCGGTTTGCAGCCCTGCACGCGGCGGGACTCTGGCAAACGCGGCGCAACTCGATCCTCGCGGCGCTGGAGGCAGCGGAATGAGCGCCCCCGAGATCAAGGGCTGGTGCCCGGGTGCCTGGCGCCCGATGCGCTCTGGCGACGGGCTGGTGGTGCGGGTGCGCCCGCATCTTGCGCGACTGGACGCCGATCAGGCGCGGGGGCTGGCGGATGTGGCCGAGGCCCTTGGCAGCGGCGTGGTCGAGGTGACGTCCCGGGCCAACCTGCAACTGCGCGGGGTCACGGAGGGGGGCTTTCCGCAGGTGATCGACCGGCTGGATGCGCTGGGCCTCTTGCCCGGCGATGCCGAGAGCGAGGCGCGCCGCAACGTGATCCTCGATCCCTTTGACGATGGCCGGGCCGAACGCATGGCCGAGGCGTTGTACCTTGGGCTGGAGGCGGCGCGCTTTGCGGCTCTGCCGGGGAAGTTCGGCTTCGTGGTCGATCCGGGGCCGCTGCGCCGATTGGACGGGATCAGCGGGGACATCCGGATCGAAGCGGCGAAGGACGGGTTGATTGTCCGCGCCGATGGCTGCGCCACGGGGCGTCTTGTGACCGAAGCGCAGGCGGCGCCGCTGGCGCTGGACCTGGCGGCATGGTTCCTCGACAGCGGTGGCGTCGGGGCGGACGGGCGCGGGCGTATGGCGCGGCACGTTGCGGCGGGTGCGGATCTGCCAGACCTTCTGAGTGGTGATGCCATCCCGAATGACCCCGTCCCGGCCTCCGCGCCGGGACCTCTGGCCTCTGGATTTTGCGTGGCCGCCCCCTTTGGCCTTTTCACCGCAAAGGCCCTGCGGCACCTGGCAGGCCACGCCGGCCAACTCTGTGTGACGCCCTTCCGGATGCTCTACCTGCCCGGTGTCTCGGCACTGGACGCCCACGAGGACCTCGTCACAGACCCGCGCGACCCGATCCGCCGGATCGAGGCCTGCACCGGCGCACCCGGCTGCCCGCAGGCCAGCGTCGCCACCCGCGACCTGGCCCGCGCCCTTGCCCCGCATGTGCCCGATGGCCAGCGCTGGCATGTCTCGGGCTGCGCCAAGGGCTGTGCCTTTCCGCGCTCTGCCGACCGTACCCTGGTGGGGCGCGACGGCGCATTCGATCTTGTCATGCCGGGGGCGCCGTGGGATGAGCCGCACCGCCGCGGGCTGACCCCTTCGGACATCAACGAACTCAGCAGGCCCTGAACTCTATGCCTTATACATACGAAAAAGACGGCGCGGCCATCTACAAGGAGAGCTTTGCCACCATCCGTGCCGAGGCAGAGCTGGACCGCTTTGCCCGCGACGAGGAGCAGGTGGTCGTGCGCATGATCCACGCCGCCGGACTGGTGGGGCTGGAACGCGACGTGAAGGTCTCGCCCGGCATGGTCTCTGCGGCGCGGACGGCGCTGGAGGCGGGCGCGCCGATCTTTTGCGATGCCTTCATGGTGTCCGAGGGGGTGACGCGCAAACGCCTGCCTGCGGGCAATGACGTGATCTGCACCCTGCGCGAGCCTGAGGTGCCGCAACTGGCGGCGCAACTGGGCACGACGCGCTCGGCGGCGGCGCTGGAACTGTGGCGGCCCCGGCTGGAAGGGGCGCTGGTGGCCATCGGCAATGCGCCCACGGCGCTGTTTCACCTGCTGGAAATGCTCGAGGACCCGGAGTGCCCGCGCCCGGCGGCGATCATCGGCTGCCCGGTGGGTTTTGTCGGCGCGCGCGAAAGCAAGGATGCTTTGTGGGAGGCACAGCCGGTGCCCTCGCTGATCGTCGAGGGACGGCTGGGCGGCAGCGCCATCACCGTCGCGGCCATCAACGCCATCGCGAGCCGCGCGGAATGAGGGGCGGGACGGTTTTCGGCGTCGGGCTGGGCCCCGGCGACCCCGAGCTGATGAGCGTGCGCGCCGATCGTCTGGTCCGCAATGCGCGGCACGTGGCCTTTTTCCGCAAGGCGGGTCGGTCGGGCCGCGCACGCGGAATCGTCGACGGAATGCTGCGAGAGGATGCGGTGGAATTCGCGATGGAATACCCGGTCACGACCGAGATTCCGCTGTCCGACCCGCGCTACAACCAGATCCTCGCGGCCTTCTACGCCGATTGCGTCGCGCATCTGAAGGCGCTGGTGGCGGCGGGTGAGGACGTGGTGGTGCTCTGTGAAGGAGACCCCTTCTTCTACGGCTCTTTCATGCATCTCTATACCCGGCTCAAGGACGACGTGCCGGTGCATGTGGTGCCCGCGATCACCGGCATGTCGGCGGCCTGGACGGCGACCGGCGCGCCGGTCACCTGGGGCGATGACATCCTGTCCGTGCTGATGGGGACGCTGCCCCTGGCGGAACTGACGCGCGGGGCGCTGGATGCGGATGCGCTGGTGGTGATGAAGATCGGGCGCAACCTGCCCAAGATCCGCGAGGCGTTGCAGGCAGCGGGCAAGATGGACCGCGCCTGGCTGGTGGAATACGCCAGCATGGAGGGCCAGACCGTCATGCCGCTGGCCGAGGCATCGGATCGCGTGTCGCCCTATTTCTCGATCGTCATCGTGCACGGGCAGGGGCGGCGGCCATGAGCGGATGGATAGTGATTGCCGGGCTTGGCCCGGGGGACGAAGCGTTGGTGACCCCCGAAGTGTCGGCGGCCGTGCAGGAGGCGACCGATATCGTCGGCTATATTCCCTACGTGCGCCGCATCGCGCCGCGCGACGGGCTGCGCCTGCACGAAAGCGACAACCGCGTGGAACTGGACCGCTCGCGCCATGCACTGGAAATGGCGGCAGAGGGGCGACGGGTGGTCGTGGTGTCCTCTGGCGATCCGGGCGTCTTCGCGATGGCATCGGCGGTGTTCGAGGCGGTGGAGGCCGGACCCGACGCCTGGCGCGCGCTGGAGATCCGCGTGCTGCCCGGCATCACCGCGATGCTTGCGGCGGCGGCCAAGGCGGGCGCGCCCTTGGGCCATGATTTCTGCGCCATCAACCTTAGCGACAACCTCAAACCCTGGACGTTGATCGAGAAACGCCTGCGGCTGGCGGCAGAGGCGGATTTTGCGATGGGGTTTTACAATCCCCGATCCAAGTCCCGTCCCGAGGGCTTTGGCCGTGCCTTGGACGTGTTGCGCGAAGCCTGCGAACCGGAGCGGGTGATCATATTTGCCCGTGCCGTGTCGACGCCCGAGGAAGAGCTGCGGGTGGTCCGCCTGAGCGATGCCACGCCCGAAATGGCCGACATGCGCACCGTCGTCCTTGTCGGCTCGTCCCTGACACGGGTGATCGAGCGGGACGGCGCGCCTTGGGTCTACACTCCCAGGTTCGTCCCGGCATGAGCCAACCAGTCGAGCACTTCTGTCGGCGTCGCGACCTCGTGCCTGTCCGGCAGGGCGGGGCGGTCGATCATCACGACGGGGATGTTCAAGGCGCGCGCGGCGTCGAGCTTGGCCGAGGCGCCGCTGCCGCCCGCGTTCTTGGATACCACCAGGTCAATTCCGTGTTCCTGCATCAGCGCGCGGTCGCCATCGGGGGTGAACGGCCCACGATCCACGATGACATGGTATTCGGCAAAGGGCGGCGAGGTTTTCGGCGGATCGACCAGCCGCAGCAGGTAGAAATGCTGCGGGTTGGGGGCAAACTCGTCCAGGTGCATCCGCCCCACGGCCAGCATGACGCGGCGCGGCGTCGTGTCCAGCGCGGCGACCGCCCCGGCAATGTCCGGCACGTGGCGCCAGCGGTCGCCGGCCTGCGGCTGCCAGGCGGGCCGGGTCAGGGCCAGCATGGGGATACCCGCCTGTTGGGCCGCGTGCACCGCGTTGGCGCTCATCTGCGCGGCAAAGGGGTGGGTGGCGTCGACCAGGTGCGTGATGCCGGTGTCACGGATGTACCTTGCAAGCCCCTCGACTCCGCCGAACCCGCCGACGCGCTGCGGCAAGGGCTGGCGGCGCGGGCGGTCGACCCGTCCGGCAAAGCTGACGGTACCCCGAAGCCCGCGCTCCGCCATCAGGTTGGCCAGCGCCGTGGCCTCTGTCGTGCCGCCCAGGATCAGGAGGTTCGGGGTCATGTCTGAGGGCGCTCCCTGGCTGGTGATCATCGGTCTGGGCGAAGATGGACCGGAGGGGCTGTCCCCTGCAAGCCGTGCCGCGCTGGAGCGGGCTGAAATCGTCATGGGGCCACCGCGTCACCTGGCCTTGCTGCCGGACATGGGCGCGGAACGTGTGGAATGGCCGGTGCCTTTTGCCGATGGGCTGGATCTGTTGGAAGGGTACAGGGGCCGTCAGGTGGCGGTGCTGGCCTCGGGGGATCCCTTCTGGTTCGGCGCGGGCAGCGTGATCGCGCGGCGGTTCGAGCCCGGGGAGTGGCAGGCCTTGCCGGGGGTGTCCTGTTTCTCGCTTGCGGCGGCGCGGCTGGGCTGGGCCATGGACAAGGTGCTGTGCCTCGGGCACCACGCGGCGCCCTTGACGCGGTTGCGACCCTCCCTGGCCCCGGGCGTGCGGATGATCCTCACCCTGCGCGATGGCGACGCCGTGGCGGACCTGGGCGGATACCTTGCCGGGCTTGGATTCGGCGCCTCGCGGCTTTGGGTGATGGAGGCGCTGGGAGGTCCGCGGGAACGCGTGACCGAGATGCTGGCAGGTGCGGCGTCCGGGGTGTTCTCGCACCCCGTTGTCGTGGCGGTCGAGATCGCGGGCGAAGGGGCCGTGCTGCCCTGTACCTCGGGCATCGACGACGGTTTTTTCGACAGCGACGGCGTGATGACCAAGCGCCCGGTGCGGGCGCTGACCCTGTCGGCCTTGGCGCCCAAACCGGGGGAACGGCTTTGGGACATCGGCGGAGGCTCTGGCAGCATCGGGATCGAGTGGCTGCTGAGCCATCCGACGACCCAGGCCGTCGCCATCGAGCCGCGCGCGGACCGGATTGCGCTGATCCGCGCCAATGCGGCAGCGCTGGGCGTGGACCGCTTGCAGGTGGCCGAGGGCCGCGCGCCGGAGGCCCTGGCGGGGTTGGACGCGCCGGACGTGGTCTTTGTCGGCGGGGGATTGAGCGGGGACCTGCTGGACTGGCTGTTTTCGCACCTGTCCGCCGGAACGCGATTGGTGGCCAACGCGGTGACGCTGGAAAGCGAGGCGCAGTTGATCGCGGCCCATGCGGCGCGGGGCGGCGACCTGTTGCGGATCGAACTGGCGCAGGCGGCGGCACTTGGCCCGCGCCGGGGATGGAAAGCCTCCTACCCGGTGGTGCAATGGAGCGTGACGTTGTGATCGTCGCGGGGTTCGGATTTCGTGGCGCGGTCTCGGTGCAGGGCCTGGCCGATGCATTGGGCGGGGCAGGATCGGGGCAGACGGTCTCGGCGCTTGCCACCGCTGCGGACAAGGCGGAAACGCCAGTATTCATGGCCTTCGCACGCCAGATGGGGCTGCCGGTGATCGGGATTGACGCCGCCACGCTCTCGGCGCAGGAGGTGAGAACGCAATCGGTGGCCAGCACGGCGGCGCGCCAGACCGGCAGCCTTGCCGAGGCGGCGGCACTGGCGGCGGCGGGGCCGGGGGCGCGGCTGATCGTGACACGGGTCGTGTCAGAGGACCGAATGGCGACCTGCGCACTGGCAGAAGGAGAGGGCGCATGACAGTTCATTTCATCGGGGCAGGACCGGGGGCAGCGGACCTTTTGACCCTGCGCGGGCGCGACCTGATCGCCGCCTGTCCGGTCTGTCTTTACGCGGGGTCTTTGGTGCCCGAGGCGGTGCTGGCGCATTGCCCGCCGGATGCGAAGATCGTGAACACGGCGCCGATGGATCTTGACGGCATCGTCGCGGAAATCGCCGCGGCCCATGCCGAGGGCAAGCACGTGGCGCGGCTGCACTCCGGGGATCTCTCGGTCTGGTCGGCGATGGGTGAACAGTTGCGGCGGCTGGACGCCCTGGGCATTCCCTATGACGTGACTCCGGGCGTGCCTTCTTTCTCGGCGGCGGCAGCAGCCCTGGCGGTGGAGCTGACGGTGCCGGAACTGGCGCAATCGGTTGTCTTGACGCGCACGCAGGGCCGCGCCTCGCCCATGCCCGAGGGCGAGAGCCTCGCGAATTTCGCCCGCACGGGTGCGACGCTGGCGCTGCACCTGTCGGTGGGGCAACTGGAAAAGGTTCAGGCCGACCTGCTGCCCGGCTATGGCGCCGATTGTCCCGTGGCCGTGGTCTATCGCGCCAGCTGGCCCGACCAGCGGGTGATCCGCTGCACGCTGGGCACGCTGACAGAGGCGGTGGACGACGGGATCTCGCGCACGGCGCTGATCCTTGTAGGCGCAGCGCTGGGCGAGGGGCCGCGTGCGGAAAGCCGGCTCTATGCGGCGGATTATGACAGGCGCTACCGGCCGCAGAGCGCCGATAGCCCCTGGGCGGAGTGGCAACATGGCGATGACTGATCTTCCCCCCGGCCTGATGATCTCGGCCCCCGCCTCGGGCACCGGCAAGACCACCGTCATGCTGGGACTGCTGCGGGCCTTGCGCGACGAGGGGCTGTCTGTGCAGCCCTTCAAGTCCGGCCCCGATTACATCGACCCGGCCTTTCACCTCGCGGCCAGCGGGCGGGCGTCGTTCAACCTGGATACCTGGGCGATGGACGGTGGCTTGCTGGATGCGGTCGCGGCGCAGGCGGGTGGCGCGGATATCTGCATCGGCGAAGGGTCGATGGGGCTTTATGACGGTGTGGCGACGCGCGGGCAGTCGGGCTTCGGCTCTTCGGCGGAGACGGCGCGGCGCATGGGCTGGCCCGTCGTGTTGGTCGTCGATGTGGGTGGACAGGCGCAATCGGCGGCGGCCACGGCGATGGGATTCCGTGATTACATGCCCGACCTGCCCTTTGCGGGGGTGATCCTGAACCGCTGCGCCTCGCCCCGGCATGAACGGCTGACGCGGCTGGGCATGGAGAAGGCGGGAATCAAGGTCCTGGGCGTGCTGCCCCGGCGCGGTGACCTGACCCTGCCGGAACGCCACCTGGGCCTGATCCAGGCGGTCGAGCATCCCGACCTTGAGGCGGCGATCGCGGGCTATGCCGATTTCCTGCGTGATCACGTGGACCTTGCCGCGATCCGGGCGGTGGCGGATGGGCGGTCGGACGCCCCGGCCACCGGGCTGCGCCCGGCAGCGGCCCGCCCGCCAGCCGCATCCGACCTGCCGCGCCCCCCGGCGCAGCGGATCGCGCTGGCCCGGGACGCGGCGTTTTCCTTTACCTATCCGCATTTGCTGGAAGGCTGGCGCGCGGCAGGAGCCGAGATCCTGCCGTTTTCGCCCCTCGCGGACGAGGCGCCCGATGACAGCGCCGACATGGTCTGGTTGCCCGGCGGCTACCCCGAATTGCACGCCGGGCGGCTGGCCGCGGCGGAGCGTTTCCGAGCGGGATTGCGGAGTTTTGCCGAGACGCGGCCCGTGCATGGCGAATGCGGTGGATACATGGCGCTTGGCGCAGCATTGGTGGACAAGGAGGGTGTTTCGCACCGGATGGCGGGCCTTTTGGGGCTGGTCACCTCGTATGAAAAGCGCAAGTTCCACCTGGGGTATCGCCGCGCGGTGCTGGAGGCGGAGATGACGGGCTTTGCGCCTGGGACAGCCCTGCGCGGGCATGAATTCCATTATTCCACCATCCTGGACCAACCCGACGCGCCGCTGGCGGCGGTCGCGGATGCGGATGGCAACCCGGTGCCAGAGACCGGCTCTCGCAAGGGGCATGTCACCGGCACCTTCTTTCACCTGATCACGGCGGAGGTTCCGGCATGAGCGGTTTCGTCAGTTTCGTGGGCAGCGGTCCGGGCGATCCCGAGCTTCTGACGCTCAAGGCCGTGGACCGGCTGAGGCGCGCCGATGCGGTGCTCTTCGATGACCTGTCCTCTGGGCCGATCCTGACCCATGTGCGCCCAGGTGCTGACCTGATCGGCGTGGGTAAACGGGCCGGGCGGCCCTCGCCCAAGCAGAACCATGTCAGCCAGTTGCTGGTGGAGTACGCGCAGGAGGGCGGGCGGATTGTCCGTTTGAAATCAGGGGATTCCGGGCTGTTCGGGCGGCTTGAGGAAGAACAGGTGGCGCTGCGCGCGGCGGGCATCGACTATGAGATCATTCCCGGCATTCCCTCTGCCGTGGCGGCGGCGGCGGCCTGTGGCATTCCCCTGACCCGGCGGCTGACGGCGCGGCGGGTGCAATTCGTCACCGGGCATGATGCCAGCGGCGCGTTGCCCCCGGACCTGGACCTCAAGGCGCTGGCCGATCCCGGCGCCATGACGGTGGTCTTCATGGGCAAGCGGACCTTTCCGAAACTGGCAGAAGCATTGATTTCCAATGGCTTGCCAGGGACGACCCCGGCCATCCTGGCCGAGGCGGTCTGTACCTCCGAACAGAGCCTGCACAGGGACACGGTTGCGGGTCTGTCGGCGCGACTGGCGGGCGAGATCGGGACCAAGCCGGCGCTGATCCTGTACGGGCCGATGGCCGAATTGGGGGTGGGGTTTGACTGAGCTCTGGCTGGTCGGGATCGGGACAGGCAACCCGGACCATCTGACCTTGCAGGGCCAGCGCGCATTGCGCGAGGCCGCGACGGTGCTGATCCCGAGAAAGGGCGCCGCCAAGGAGGACCTGGCCGAGGTGCGCCACGAGATATTGCGGCGCGCGGGCGCGGTGGCACAGGTTGTGCCCTTTGACATGCCGGTTCGGGATGAGAACCTGCCCTACCAGGAGCGGGTGGCGCGCTGGCACGACGCCATTGCCGACCGCTGGATCGCGGCGCTGGACGGCGCGCCCGAAGGGCCCGTGGCGCTGCTGGTCTGGGGCGATCCGGGGTTGTACGACAGCACGTTGCGGATTGCGGAACGGCTGAGCGGCGAGGTGAAAGTCAAGGTTTTCCCGGGGGTTACGGCGCTTCAGGCGCTGACGGCCGCCCATGCGATCCCGTTCAACACGGTCAATGGCGCGGTCATGGTCACGACCGGACGACGTCTGCGCGATCACGGCTGGCCCGCGGGGGCAGAGACCGTGGTGGTCATGCTGGATGGCGAGTGTTCCTTTCAACAGATTGATCCAAAAGGGATTTCGATCTGGTGGGGCGGCTTTCTGGGGATGCCGGAACAGGTGCTGGAGGCCGGTCCTCTGGCGGAAACATCCGCCCGGATCGTGGCCACGCGAGCCGAGGCGCGGGCGCGGCACGGCTGGATCATGGACACCTACCTGATGCGGAAAGACGAGCGGGGCTGAGGCCCCGGATCTTGTACGTTTTGTACAAAACGTACGTCGAAATCAGCATTTTGTACAAAGCGGCAAGGGATCGTTAACCCATTGCCGTGACCGTCGCGGACCGCGCCGGGAAATCCGGACTCGGTTGCCGGGAAAGTCCTGTTAGACTGCAGGCGGATTTTCCCCTGCCGAAGGACGTTCGTCCGTGTCTATTGCCCGCCTTGCCGCTGCTGTTTCGTTCATCGCATTTGCCGGCGCGGCCCCGGCGCAGGACCTGATGCTGTTCCCGCCCGAGACCTTCGGACAGGTGGTGGCACCGCGCGACGAGTCGATGCTGGACGTCCAGCTTGAGGCGCAGGTGGGGTCCTACAACAACGAGTTCGTGTCCAGCTATGGCGACAGGTCGATCTTTGCGCGCACGGGCCGCGCGGTGGGGATGTTGCAGATCCTGACCAATGTCGGCCATGCGCCCTGCACCGCCTTTCTTGTCGAGGGCAACAAGCTGGTGACCAATCACCATTGCGTGCCGGGTATCCTGAAACATCCCGGGATGGTCGAGAAGGGCGCAACCAGTATCGCGGCGGTGCAGTTCCACGCCGGTTTCCTGCGCGACGGGATCGAGGCGGGGGTCAAGAGCTTTCACGTCAACCCGGTGCCGCTGGAGACCAGCGAGGCGCTGGACTACACGGTGCTGCAGGTGCTGGGCGATGCCAATGCCGAGTTCGGCGCGCTGGAGCTTTCGGCGGCGGTTCCCAATGACCGCGATCCCTTTTGGGTGATCGGGCACCCGATGGGCGAGGCGCAACGCATCAGCCGCGAGAAATGCCAGGCGGACAGTCCGGCCCTGGCCGGGCAGAGGCTGCGGCACACCTGCGATACGCTGCCGGGGAATTCAGGTTCTCCGGTGATCGACGCAGGGTCGCAGAAGGTGATCGGGCTGCATCACGCGGGCAGCCGGGCCGGAAAGGTGAATTTCGCGGTGCCGATGGCGGAGATCCTGGCGCAGTCGAAGGTGTTGAAGGCGGTCGCCAAGGCGCCGCCAGCCAAGGCGGACGCCGAAAGGGACGCGGAACGGGCGTTGGAAGCGGCGCTGGCCGAGCTGGAGAAGCTGCGCGCGGAAAAGGCGGAACAAGCCGTTGCGGTGCAGGCGAAACCGGTTGAGCCCGTCGACCCGGCGCCGGTTGCAGAGCCGGTGGACGCGCGCGACATCCTGCGCCAGACGCAATCGCATCTGAACAGGCTGGGCTGTGATGCGGGCACGCCGGACGGGATCACGGGGCCACGGACCCGCGAGGCATTCCGCCGGTTTCTTGTCGCGACGGATGTTGCGCTCGAGGCTGGCGATCTTGGGACGGCGCAGGCGCTGGAGGCCATCAGGGCGCGGTCGGGCACCGTCTGCAAACAGGTGGTCGCGGCCCCTGCACCGGAGGCGGACACGCCTCGGGAACCGGGGCAGTCCGCGCCTCCTGCACCGGTTTATTCGATGGTCGGGACATGGAGCTGGTCAGCAACCTGTCCGCTGGGTGTGGCCTCCGGGACCACCACCTATCGGTCGGCGGGGGGCAATGCCTTTACCGGGACGATCAGCGGCACGTCTGGCAGCGGGACCACGCGGGGGACTCTGAACGGGCGCAGCTACTCGGCCACGGAGACCTTTGGTTGGGTCACCAATACCGCCAGTGGCACCTTGTCCAAGGATGGCCGGTCACTGAGTATCAGCGTTTCGAATGGCTGCCGCGTCACGGTCCGCAAGAATTAGCGCGGCGGGATGGGCCGTGCCTAGACCGGCACCAGCCGCCCCTCCCGCAACTCCAGCGCGCAGGGCGCAATTCTCTCCCGGAACGCCGGGTCGTGTGACACCAGCAGGATCGGCAGCGGCAGGGCGTCGATGATCTCGGTCAGGCGGGCCTGGTTTTCCGGGTCGAGCGCATTGGTCGGCTCGTCCAGCAGCAGCACCTCGGGCGACATGGC